>JBPYEE010000120.1:0-10900 GCA_051985095.1 Vicinamibacterales bacterium
CGGGATGGCATACACGATCGAGATGTACACGCCGCCACACAAACGGATCTATGGCTACTATGTGTGCCCGTTCCTGCTCGGCGACACCCTGGTCGCTCGCTGCGATCTGAAGGCCGACCGCGCCCGCAAGAGGCTCATGGTCCTGGGGGCCTTCCTCGAGCCAGGACACGCGGCGCGACACGTGGTGCCGGAGCTGACGGCCGAACTGGTGCAGCTGAAACGGTGGCTCGACCTGGACCATATCGAGGTGGGCAGCCGCGGTAACCTGGCTGCGTCCCTGCGCAAGGCTGCGCGCAGCGCGCGCCGCTGAGCAGGGTCGATGTCGAGCGCCCGTGAGGCACGTTGAACATGGCGATCAAGTACTTCGCACTTCTGTACGACGTCGTCGACGGATTCGTCGAGAAGCGCACTCCATATCGGCCGGCACACCTGGCGGCGGTTCGCGACGCGCACGCGCGCGGCGAGCTCGTCCTGGCCGGTGCGCTGGGCGATCCGGCCGACGGGGCGTTGCTGGTCTTTCGCGCCGACGGCGCCGAGCCTGTTGAACGGTTTGCCGCCGCCGACCCGTACGTCGTAAGCGGACTCGTGACGCGGTGGCGCGTGCGCCCGTGGGCGGTTGTCATCGGCGGAGACCGGCCATGATCGCGCGCATCTGGAAGGCGCGCGCCACCGCCCCGGGCGCGGACGCATACGGGGCGTATTTCACGGCGACTGTCGTTCCTGAGCTCAATGCGATTCCTGGGTTTCAAGGGTCGACACTGCTGCGGCGTTCTGTCAGCGCCGTCGTCGAGGTGACCGTGATCACGTGGTGGACGTCGCTCGACGCCGTCCGCAGCTTCGCGGGTGAAGCCGTCCAGACGGCGGTCGTCCACGACAGCGCCGCTCGCCTGCTGCTCGACTTCGACAGCCAGGTCGCGCATCACGAGGTGGTGTTCAACGCCCGTCGACTGGAAAATGGGCCTTGACGCCGAGCGCGAACGCGCCGCGCGTCAACGGCAATCAAAGAGTGTCATGAAACCGAAGTCCATATGTGTCTGGACGTGACAGTGGAACAGGGACAAGCCTGGACTCTGGGCGGTGAAGTCGACGTCCAACTCTTGATACGGCCCCAGCATCGCCACATCTTTGAGGATGCCGCCTGTCGGCTGCCCCGCAATTCGTGTGAGTTCGAACGTGTGGCGGTGTAAGTGAATGGGATGAATGTCATCGGTCGCGTTTCGCAGATGAAGGCGGTAGCGCGAGCCCTGGTGAAGGGTGATGGCGGGCTTGTCCGCCATCGAGAAGGCGACGCCGTTGATCAGCCAGCGACTGAAGCCGTCGACCACCGCCGGCTCTTCGGTGATGACCATTTCGATCGTTTGCTCGGGCACGGCCGCGTGGGGAGGGAGCCGACCGAACCACGTGTAATCCCACTTCGCTGACGGCGGATCGATCCACTCGGGTGTACCAGTGGCGCCGGCGTACTCGACCACAATCCCCATGCCGCCAAAGCGCGCCTCGCCGACATCGCCCATGATCCATTTGCCGGGCCGTGACATCCGCACGAGTGCGGAAATCCGTTCACCTGGCGCCATCCACAGCACCCGAACATCGGCCGACACCGGTACCGGATTGCCGTCGAGGGCGACGACGTGAAACAGGTGTCCGGGGAGGGCCAGACTCCGGATGTCGGTGGCGCTGCCGTTGATGATGTGGAGCAACACCCGGTCGTTCGCCTTGACGCGAATCGGGTCGGCGCTTCCCAGCAGTTTCCCATTGATCGTGAAGTCGGTGTACTCGACCTCGAATCCGTGCGGCGATTCTCGAGCGCCCGACGTTGCTCGACCCGCGGCGGCGGCCTCGAGAGCGGGGTCGGGTTCAGCCGGCAGGAGAAAGTCGGTCTCCTCATCCGGGACGCGGGTCAATGACGGGCTGAATTCCTTCAGCACCAAAAAGATTTCCTGGTCATAGTTGCCACGATTCGCGCGCGGTTCGATGTACACCGGGCCCACTTGACCGCCATACGTCCCGGCACGGAGATCACGACCGGCGAAGACATGCGTGTGGTACCACCGCAGCCCCGCAGGTCCAGGTGTAAACACGAGGCGACGGTGACCGTGCGCGGGGATGAACGGCGTGCCTTCCTCGGCTGACCCGTCGACGTCGACCGGCACGAGTTGACCGTGCCAATGCAATTGCTCCGGGGAATCGGTCTCGTTGGACACGTCGACCACGACTGGCCGGCCTTCCCGCAACCGTATGAGCGGGCCCGGAAACTGACCGTTGTACAACGTCGTCGCAATGAATCGGTTGGGTTCGAGTTCAATGAGGCCCGGTGCGATGCGAATCGTGTAGTCGGCGGCACGAGACGGCGCGGCAGAGCCAGTGGCCAACCATGTCCGCGTGGCGAGACCGGCACCCACGGTTCCTAATCCACTCAGTTTGAGGAACTCTCGTCGGTCGAATTCCATTCTGGCCCCACAACCATCCGACAACAGTCCGGCGCGACGTCGACGCTCCTCACGCGCGCGTCAGGATCGGTTCGAGCGACTGGTCGCGGTGCAGCCGTCGAATCGCCTCCGCAATCATCGGCGCAATATTGACGACCTGGAAAGACGTCGGCAGATCTGCCGCGACGTCGACAGTGTCGGTGCCAAGCAGTTGTCGGATCGGCAGCGCCTGCAACCGCTCGACGGCAGGTCCCACGAAGAGCGTGTGGGTCGCGACGACGGTGAGGTCCGGCTTGCAGCCGGCGTCGAGCAGACCGTGCGCTGCGGCCTCGATCGTTCCGCCCGTCGTAATCATGTCATCCACGATGATCGGTGCGCGATCCTTCACGTCACCGATGATGCTGTGCAGCGACACGTCTGATCCCGTCATGCGCGTCTTGTACAGCACCGCGAGCGGCGCCTGCAGCAACGTTTGATACCGTTTCGCCAGCCGCACGGCGCCCAGGTCGGGCGCCACAATGACGGAATCGGCTGTCGCTCCGACAGCTCCCGCGAGAAGCCGTGTGGCGCTCAAATGTTCGAGCGGAATCCGGAAGAATCCTTCCATCTCCGGCGTGTGGAGGTCGACCGTAATGATCCGCGAGAAGCCCGCCGCCTCGATGAGAGCCGCGATGACCGCGGCGCCGACGGCTTCCCGTCCCGCCGCCCGGCGATCCTGACGCGCGTATCCGAAGTACGGCACGACGGCCGTCAGGCGAGCGGCGCCAGCCCTGCGGCACGCATCGGCCAGAAACAGCAGCTCCATCACGCGTGCGTCGACGGGGTTGCACGTGGGCTGAATCACATACACGTCATGTCCCCGAACGCTTTGATCGAGCTGGACGTGGAGCTCGCCGTCCGGAAACCGCTGGACCGTTCGCGCGCACAATTCCAGGTGGAGGTTCTGCGCAACGCTCGTCGCGAGCGGAAGGTTGCCCGAACCCGCGAGTGCGGTCAGAGCCACGCCGATTACTTCAGCAATCACCGTGCCCCGGCCGGCGGGCGCTCGGGACGGATTGACACCCGGCGTCTGATCGGTACGCTCATTGCGGATCTCCGCTGAAAGGGTCCGCGCCATGCCATTCGAAAATCGAGCGGAAGCTGGACAGCTCCTGGCGCGCCAGCTGGAGCCATATCGAGGCCAGCATCCTCTGGTGCTGGCGATCCCGCGCGGCGCAGTGCTCATGGGACAGATCGTTGCGGACGCCCTGGGCGGAGACCTTGACGTGGTGCTCGTCCACAAGCTCCGGGCGCCGTACAACCCGGAGCTCGCCATCGGATCCATCGATGAGACAGGGACGGTCTATCTCGATCCCGAGCTCCGGCACCTGTGGGATAGCCGGTATCTCGAGGCTGAGCGGGCGATCCAGCTGACCAGCTTGCGACGGAGGCGGCAGCAGTACGAGCCCGCCGGAACGGCGATCGATGCCGCCGGTCGCATCGTTATCGTGCTCGACGACGGGATTGCCACCGGTTCGACGATGATCGCGGCGCTGCGGGCGGTGCGGGCCCGCCATCCGGCGAAGCTGATTGCCGCGATGGGAGTCGCGTCCCCGGAGGCGCTCCGCCTCATGCTGCGCGAAGCTGATCAAGTTGTGTGCGTCGAGGTGCCAGCCGTCCTTCGCGCGATCGGCCATTACTTCCGCGACTTTTCTCAGGTCTCGGACGAAGACGTCGTCGCCATCCTTCGAGCGGCGCGACGGCCGGCGGTCGGGCCCGGCACAACGCTCTGAGAGGCCGTTCTTGCGGCCTGGCGAGCTGCCCTTTCGCCGGCCACTCAAGGCTCAAGCAGTGCGAGAGCGCTCTGCTTCCTCGCGGGCGGCGTCGATTGCGAGCTTCAGGCGTTGCCAGTGCGAGCCCTTCCAATAGATACGGCCGCATCCGCTGCACATCTGGAAACGGTCGTAGTGCTGGCGGGTCCTGGGCAGAAGGGCGGCGTCGACGTCTGATTTTGGCACTTCGCACAGGACGGAATTACACCGCAGGCAGCGCGAAAAAGGCCGCAACTCCAGCGGACCGAATCGGCGAAGCACCTCCACCCATTGCCGGCGGGCATCTGTTTCGCGGACGAAATAGCCGTGCGCGATCGTGGCGCGCATGAGGAGTCTCTGGTCGCGCGTCAACAGGATTCGACTTTCGCGCGACGCAATCTCCGCCAGCGATGCATCATCGGCGTCGTTGCGATAGACGGTATCGAGTCCCGCCAGGCGCAGATGTCGTGCTAACTTGCCCAGATGCACATCCGCGACGAAGCGAACGCTCTCGAGGCGCGGCGGTCGCACACGGGTCAGCGCCCCGACGTCGATCGATCTGAAGCGTGGATACACCGCGATTCGATCACCATGCGCCACCCTGTAATTGAACGTCACTGATGCGCCATTGACGAGCACCAGATCGACCTCCGGGTGCGGCACGCCGACACTCTCGATGAGGTCCTTGACCGACGGATGGCCCGCGACAACCCGCCGGGACGAGACGTGTCGCCGATGCACCGGCAAGAAGTCGTTCAGAGGGCCGTACACTCGGAGTGTGACTGCGGTCGTCTCCACCTGCGCCTCATGCTGACGTCGATCTGGGGAACCACCGCCGTCCTCCTGCTACTGGCGCTCCTGCTGCTGGCGGCGGTCGTCCGGCTACTCGAGCCTCGACTGGCGTTCTTCCCAATCGGGGGCGAGACCGGAACCCCGTGTGAGCCTGGAATCGATTATCGGCCAGAGACCGTTGAAACGAGTGACGGCCAACGACTGCGCGCCTGGGTCCTTCATGGCGCGAAGAGTCGGGCGCGGATCCTCTACTTTCACGGCAACGGCGGGAATCTGTCGATTGCGGCGCCTGTGGTGACCGGGATCGCGGTGCGCGGATTTGCCGTGTTCGCGTTCGACTATCGCGGATATGGTCTCAGCACCGGTCATCCCACGGAGCACGGGCTCTACCGCGACGTCGAGGCGGTCGTCGAACGATTCTGGAGTGGTTCGCCTGGTGGCGGACCAGTCGTGTATTGGGGCCGGTCGCTCGGTGTGGCCATGGCTTCCTACGCGGCGACCGTCCATCAGCCCGACGGGTTGATCCTTGAATCCGGATTTCCCAACGTACGCTCGCTGCTTCGTACGGCGCCGTTGCTGCGGGCGTTGGCGCGGTTCTCGACGTATCGCTTCCCGTCTAACCGGTTCCTGCAACGTCTGGACGCATCCGTCCCCGTGCTCGTTCTGCACGGCGACAATGACCATGTCGTTCCGATCGCGCAGGGGCGCGCCCTGTTTGAGGGCATTGGGGCAGAAAAGCGGTTCGTCATCATCCGCGGCGGCGCGCACAACGACGTCGTGCCATCTGATCCGGGTCGCTATTGGGATGCGGTCGACCGGTTTATCAGCGACCTCGACCGGGTGTGAATCGTGACGGGCTTCAGCGCATCCGCCGTGAACCCTGGCTGTACACGAGACCCGCGGTGCCGCCAGATCCTTTCCTGGCGGTTCGGCGCTACACTGTCGGCCGTTCGGCGCGTGGACGCGCGGGAGGTGACCGTGAGCCGTTCCTGTCTGACCCGAATCGTCGCGGGCTTCTTCCTGGCGGGCGTTTCCATCTCCGCGGCCGGCGGCTACCACCTCTTGAAGACGATTCCCTTGGGTGCGGCCGAAGGAGGCGGTGAGTACTTTGACTACATCACCGTCGATGCCGCCGCTCGGCGCGCGTACCTCTCGCACGGCACCGAAGTCAAGGTCGTCAACGCCGACACAGGTGCCGTAGTGGGCACGATCACGGGTTTGAAGCGGGATCATGGCGTCGCGATCGTGTCGGACCTTGGCCGCGGTTTCATCAGCGATGGCGATTTGGGCCAGGTCATCATCTTCGATCTCAAGACCCTGAAAAAGATCGGGGAGGTGAAGGCAGACCGCGACGCGGACTCGATTCTGTACGATCCGGCCTCCAAACGTGTCTTTGTGTTCAACGGGGAACCGAAGACGGCAACCGTCGTCGATCCGGCCAACGGAACGGTCGTTTCAACGCTGACGCTCGGGGGAGCGCCGGAACAGGCTGTTGCGGACGGCAAGGGGATGATCTACGACAACCTCGAGGACACGAACGAAGTCATCGCCATTGACTCGCGCACGCTGAAGATCACCGCGCGCTGGCCAGTCGCGCCCGCGGGGCAACCGGTCTCGATGGCGATGGACCGGTTACACCGTCGACTCTTTATCGGCGGTCGCAATCCACGGGTGCTCGTCATGATGGACGCAGATACGGGCAAAGTCGTCGGTCCGTCCTTCCCGATCGGTGATCGCGTCGATACGAACGTCTACGATCCGGACACCGCGTTCGTCGCGGCGTCGACCCGCGAGGGCACCCTCCACATCCTGCACGAAGACTCGCCCGACAAACTGAGCATCGTCGAGACGGTCAAAACCGAGTTCGGCGCGAAGACGATGGGGCTCGATTCAAAAACGCATAACCTCCTGGTGGACACGTCCGACTTTGAAACGCCCCCGGCGACCGCGCAGCAGCCCAATCCGCAGCCGCGCGCCAAACCGGGCACGTTCCGTTTGCTTATTTACGGGCGCTGACGCACGCCCGCGGCGCCACGAGCCAACCCGCCGCGATCGCCGTTCGGATTCGCGGCGGGCCGACAGCGTGACGGCGTCACCTGAAACGTGGCGCGGAACGCGTGAACGAAATGGCTCAGGTTGCGGAATCCGACGGCGAAGCAGGTCGCTGTCACGGGTGCGCCCTCGCGCAGCCGTTCGAGCGCCGCGGTCAACCGTCGTCGGAGCAGATACCGGTGCGGCGGAACGCCAGCGAGCTCGCGAAAAACCCTGGCGAAATGATACGGACTCATCCCTGCACCGCGCGCCAGGCGATCCAGTGTGTAATGAGAGGCATAGTCGGCGTCCAGAAGTCGGCGCGCCTCGTCGACGCGGCGCGCGTACCAGTCCAACTGCGCCGGCCGATATGGCCGCGGCGGTGGCCCCCCGTCGTCCTCGCATGCACTATGCAGAAGCTCGCCGGCAATCAGATCGATCGCGACGCCGTCTGGCTCGCGCTCGAGATGTGCGGCCAGGCGACGCCGTAAGTACGCGCGGCGGTTGTTGACCGCCACGACAGGGACGATCTCCCGAAGCAGCACCACCGATCGACCGATCAGGTCGCGCGCCGTGTCCGAAAAGCGCACGTCGAGGCAAACCCCGGGTGCCGCCCCCTCGGCACGCGCAATCTCGCGGCACCGATACTCCATGCCCGGCGCAGTGAGGAAGATCTCTCGCTCGCTGATCGTCCACGACCGGTTTCGGTATCTCAGCGCGAATGTCCCGCGTTCGACGAAATTGATCGAGTAGGCCTCGGACCGATCGTTTGCCGCTGTGCCACCTCGGGGACGCTCGGGATGCTGGATCCGCTCGACCGTCACGAGTGGCGACTGAAACAGCAACGCCGCCGGTGCCATGACGAGACGGTAACAGATTCGCAAGAAACCACAAGTCTTCGTCCCGGGTTCCATGCGAGTCTGTCACCGAGACGACGGCCGTCGGTTCGCCACCGATTTCACTGCGGCGACACGCCTGGCGATGCGCGTCTCGCGAGTGAGGGCTATGAAACGTTCCATGACAGGTGCGGCGATCGTCCTTGCGATTGCGGCCGGCGCGGCGGCGGACCCGTCGCCGCTCGCGACGGTGGAACGCCTCCACGACGCGCTGCGCGAGGCCAACCCCGCCAAGGCCGACGCCGTTTTGCACGAGCAGTACCACGGCGTCTCGCTGCAGGGTCCGCTCACGAATCGGCACGTGTTTGTCGAAACACGGTCGATCGCCATCGACACGCTGGCCACGCTGCAGCCCGGATCCTGGGATGTGCGCATTCTCAGTGCGGCCGAGCACGTCGACGCCAACGGCATGGCCGAGGTGTGGGCGCGGTACGCGTTCTATCTCGACGGCGTGCCGCACCACTGCGGACACGAGTCCTATGTTTTGTTCAACACCGCGAGCGGCTGGAAGATCGTGTCGTTCAATGACACCGACACGCTTCTCGAAGGGCGGCCTCCGGAAGTCGTCTGCCCGCCATAGCTCCTCTGCGACTCGGGTTCGCGAGTCGCCGGCGGGCTCGCGTGGTGGAACCTGGTGATCTCACGCGTGCTTTCGCAGAAAGACGTGCGTGGCGCGTTCACCGGTGACCACCTTCGCGCATTCGTATCCGAGCGACCGGAGATCGATGCCGTGGAGCAGATGCTCCCCGGAACCCAGGAGCACTGGCGAGATGGCAAGATGAAGGTCGTCGATCAACCGTGCCTGCAGATACTGTCGAATCGTCGAGACGCCGCCTCCGACACGGACGTCAGAATCACCGGCGGCGGCGCGCGCCTCATCGAGCGCGGCATGAATGCCGGCCGTCACGAATCGAAATTCAGTGCCTCCCGCCATCTGCAGCGGCGATCGGCGGTGATGTGTCAGGACAAAAACGGGCGTGTGATACGGGGGCTCGTCGCCCCACCAGCCTTTCCAGTGTTCATCAGGCCACGGGCCCCGGATGGGACCGAACATGTTTCGACCGAGAATCCACGCTCCAACGCCGGCAAAGCCTTGCTCGGCGAGCGCATTGTCGACACCGGTCTCCCCGTCTGAACCTGAATGGCCATGCATCCGCTGCCAGACCCGCGTGTGAAAGAGCCAGTCCATGAGCTCGAGGCCGTTGACGCCGAGCGGATGTTGAAGATCCTGGCATGGTCCGGCTCCATAGCCGTCGATGGACACCGCGAAGCTGTGAACGCGGATCGACACGCCGACGTCCCGCTACTGGGGGCGCCGGAACAGACCGCCGTAGACCGCCTTCGCCAGGACATGCCCCTGCATCGCCTTGAAGACGTTCGCTCGCGTTTCGAATGCGTCGGCCGCCGGCTGGACGTCAAGCTTGGTGTCGAGCGCGTAGAGCTCGAACATGTAGTGGTGCCGCGGACCGTTGGCGCCGGCGCCCGGCCCACGATACATCTGGCCAGTAGCGCTGATCTGATAGCTGCCGTCGGCGAGCGTGGGCCCCTTCGGGACGGCTTCCGGCAGGCCGGTCTTGTTCGCCGGGATGTTCCACACCACCCAGTGTGCTTGATCGTCGGTCGTCTTGTTGCGCGCGACGTCCATGTCGTGCATGTTCAGCACGAACGACTGGGTTCCCGCCGGCGCATTGGCCCAGCTGATGGCCGGCGACGTTCCTTCGCCGGGTGCGGCGCCTGGCGCCGCCTGGCTGAACTTCACCGGGATGTCGCCGCCGTCGGGAAATCCCGCCACGGTGAGCGTCATCGCCGGGGCGGGCGGGGCGCCGCCACGCTGTCCGCGATCCTGCGCGACAGCAGGCACGGTCATGAGCGCGATGGTGAGCGGAACAAGGCACCGGTAGGATGCGCGCATTGTGTCCTCCTGAACGGCAGGCGCCGTGAGATAGGGTTTCAACCCGATGAACGCGGGATGGTAGCACAGCAGGCTGGCGCGGTCGTCCGCCCGCGATCAGTGACCGGCTTCATCCCAACTGAGAGAGAAGACGGCGGAGGCGGGCGAAGCCAGGATGCCGGAGGACGTGCCGGCGTGTTCGACCGAGCCTGGCGCCCACGTCGGGGACGTGTCGCCAGGCATGTGTCTCACGATCAGCCGCCGGATTCTAGAAGTATCGCTTGAGTCCGGCGGTAAAGGTCCAGAACTGACCCTTGTTGAATGTGGTCAGAGGCGTCGCGACCTGCCCAATATCGTGGAAGAGGATTTCGCCGGTCACCGTCACTCGACGATTGGCGAAGTACTCCAGTCCGCCGCCCACGTTCAGTCCCAGGGTCGTGTCGGTCGCGGCCGGCGCCAGGTTCTCAAAGGCGCGGTAGCGATACATACCCAGGCCGCCCGTGATGTAGGGATGCCACACGCCGCCCTCGAAGTTGTAGACGGCGTTGCCGTCGAGAAACACCGGACTGATTGTGCCGGTGAAGCCGCGGTTCACGATGTCGCTCCACTCGCCGCCGAATTGGCCGCGCAGGGCGAAGCGCGGTGTTAGAAATCGTTCGATGTTGCCCGTCATGTCAAGTCCGCCACTCAGACTTGGGTCGCTGGGTGTTCCTGCACCGATCGCGCCCCCGATGGCCCACATGCCCGTGTTCGGTACCGGTGTACGTTCTTGCGCGACAGCGGAACCGGCCGAGACGAAGAGTGCCGCGATGACGAGTGCAAGCAGTCGCATTTGCATCGTTTCTCCTTTGCTGATGAGTTGTGTGGCGACTGACTACCGCAGTGGGAGATCAAAGCAAGCGACGTGCCTCAGAAGCTCAACGGACCTCTCTTTTCAACGAGGGCTCGCATCAGCTGTTCACCGTGCCGTTCCGGCAGACCATCCTGTCGGCCCGTGAAATAGCCGTCGCGTGCGGCGTCGGGCGTCAGCTGGATGACGCGAGCAAAACCCAGCGCGCGCAGCTTCTCGAT
>JBPYEE010000121.1:0-3274 GCA_051985095.1 Vicinamibacterales bacterium
TCGCCACCAGGCGTCGATGCCACCGGAGCAGCGTCGCCGGTTGACGATGAAGGCCCGCCATTGTGTCCGTGACAAGACTCGGCTGGCCGCCGCGAGGCAGAGCCGGTCCGTCCACGACATCGCCGGCCGGCGGCCTCGTCGTCGCAGGATGGCAAGTTCGTGCCGCAGGACGACGATTTCCAGGTCTTTGAACTCGTTCGACCGGACGCGCAGGACCGCCAACCATAGCATCCACCGAAGCGCCGTTTACCAGAGCGAGAAGAACACGAAACCTCCGAGAGGGCTATTCTATGCATCCGCCTCGGATCGGCTCCTCCACGTCGTTGAGGGTCGCCAGAACGCGAAACCTGATTTCTGCACCCTTCACGCTATGAAAACTTTGTGAGAGAGATGAGAGAACTTCGAGAGAAGAGGCCGACGCTATAGACTCACGACCGCGAAGTGCTCGGCCGCGCCCAACCGATTGCGCTTCATGTCGTTTGTTTCCGGCTGCGGTAGTCTGACCTCGAAAATCGTTTCGCCGACTCGACTCGTGACAGAGATCGCGCCGCCGTGGCGCTCAGTGATCGCCTTCGCGATAGAAAGGCCAAGCCCGCTGCCGGCCGAGCGATCCGCACGCGCTGGATCCACCTTGTAGAACCGGTCGAAGACACGGGCAAGGTGTTCGGGCGGAATCCCTTCGCCGCTGTCCGTCACGGTGATGTGTACGCTTGATCCGCGGGCCGCGGCGCGAAGCTCGATGCTGCCGCGCAGCGGCGTGTGACGGACCGCGTTCGCGGTCAGATTCCGCAGGACCTGCTCCAGCCGATCTGGATCTCCAAGCACCGTTGTGGCGCCTGGCTCTGTCGTCGTCGTCAGCGAGATCAGCTTCCTCGCGCAATCGCCGCTGAACGTCGCAACCACGCCGCCGAACAGTTGCGGAAGGGAGACCGGCTGGATTGTTAGAATTCCGCCCCCTGCTTCGAGCCGGGCCAAGTCGAGCAGGTCGGCAATCCGTCGGTGCATCCGGTCGGCTTCCTGCTCGATGATGCCCAGGTAGCTCTTTTGCGTGTGGGCGTCAAACAACACGCCTTCCGTCAACAGCATCTCGACATATCCACGTATGGCCGTCAACGGCGTCGATAGCTCGTGGCACATGTCCGCGAGGAGC
The DNA here is from genome assembly GCA_051985095.1 of Vicinamibacterales bacterium. Taxonomy (GTDB): domain Bacteria; phylum Acidobacteriota; class Vicinamibacteria; order Vicinamibacterales; family CAVVIG01; genus Gp6-AA45. Next base: position 1,151 of record JBPYEE010000121.1, read on the forward strand.
TGTCTTCGCGCATGATCTGTCGCGCGGATCTGATCGGCCCGAGCGTGAAGCTCGATCGCCATCGCATTGAATGCCCGGGCAAGCGCGGCGATCTCGTCGTCGCCTTCTTCCGACGCGCGCGCGGTTAGATCGCCTCCAGCCACCTGTCGCGTTGCGTCCCGCAACGCATCGAGTCGCCTGTGCGGAGATCGAACGATCAGCAGCGCTGCCACGCTTGCACCCACCATCAGCACGACCAGCCCGGAAATCGCGAGTATCGGGGCGAAACGGCCTATCACGAGGAGCAGGGGGGCTCTCGGCGGTGCCACGACAAGTCCCGCCACGTGGCCGTCGAGGACGATTGACGCGCGGCCGACGAAGGGACGAACAGGCTCCTGAAGGAATTTCCCCGACACTCTGCGACCGAGCTCGTTGCGCATGAATTGTCGCAGGGATGGATCCGGTGCGGCGCGATTGGTGACCAGCCGCCCGTCGGTCATAAGCACGAAAAATGGGTGCGGCACTTGTGCGTAATTGCGGCCGACATACTGCTGCAGATCGAGTTGACGATCGCCGGCGAGCCTGGACTGAATGTCCGATGCCGCGATCCGGGCGAACCTCCAGGACGATCCTCCAGGCAGCGCAGTGGTCGAGCCGCGCACCATCCACGCCAGAAAGACGATCTGGATGCCCAGGACCAGCATGAGGAACACCACGAAGCCGATGCCGGTCCGCCAGTACAGACTTCGATACCAGCGCGGAGCTGCGAGATCGGACGAGGCTCGGTTACTCATCGATGAATTTGTAGCCCGTTCCCCAGACTGTCACGATCTGCCGCCGCCCGCCCGTGTACTGCTCGATCTTGTGGCGTACGCGCTTGACGAGTTCGTCGACGCTCCGTTCGTTGACGAAGGCTTCGCCGCGCCAGACTTTCGCGAGCAGCGCCTCCCTGCTGAAGACGATGCCCGGGCGCGACGCCAATGTGTAGATGAGGCTAAATTCCTGAGGCGTCAAGTCCACACGGGTGCCTTCGACGATCACCTGTTGACGGTCAGGGTCAATGGAGAGTCCAGCCAACGAGATTACCGGTCGCGGTGAAGTCGTCGGCGCGGTACGCGTGCGTACGCGACGGGTCAGCGCCCCCGCACGAGCGATCAGCTCGCGCATGCTGAACGGCTTGGTCAGGTAATCGTCCGCACCGCTTTGGAGGCCGAGGACCTTGTCGGTCTCCTCGCGCCGAGCCGTCAGCATCAGGATCGGTGTGTCCGAGTGCTCGGTGTCGCGGCGAATTGCGCGGCAAACGCTGAAGCCGTCCATACCCGGCAGCAACAGATCAAGGACGATTAGGTCGAAGAGTTCGGTCCGCGTCAGTTTCAGTCCACTCGGCCCATCCGGGACGGCGACGCAGTCGTAGCCAGACAGCCCGAGTTGAAGGCAAATCAAATCTCGAATAACGGTTTCGTCGTCGATGACAAGTACGCGAGGGTGTAGGGACGATGACATTATTTGCCGCGCCTCCGCTGTCCCTGCGAATGCCCTTCAGACGGTCGCCGCTGCTGGGAGCCACTGACGAGGCGGAAATCATACCGGAATCAGCGAATAGTGCGCATACAAGTTGAAGTTGCGTAACAAAGTTGAAGCGAATCGCACCGTGTTCTTCGAGAACAGTTGATGTGAGCCATGCCACCTCGGCCGCTCATAAACCCAGGCCTCGCGCTCGGGTGCTCCGCAAACTCTCGTCCGAGCAAAGTTGCACGATTGATCCATGGATCGTCCTCCGGTCGCACCCTACTCTAAGCGTCGAGCTTAGTCGACTCAAACGTGAAGTCCACCTCTAGTGTTCGCAACAATGGCCGAGCTTGACGGCGTAAGTGGACGGTTGAAGCTCAAAAGCTCAGCTATTAACAAAAGGAACGATCTCCTCGCCGCGGGCTCCATCCCATCGCACCACTGCCGTGACGAGACTGACTGCTGGTCGCCTTGTCGCCAGGGTGGTTCGACGGATGCGACTGACGTGACGTTTTCGCAGCAGTCACCAATCGTCAATATCATTGCAGGGCCGCGACCGCCCGGCGGATCGTGGGGCTCGTGCACCTAACCACCACTGCTGCAGACACCCGCGATCGGCCCCACTCGAATTTGAAG
>JBPYEE010000122.1:0-8015 GCA_051985095.1 Vicinamibacterales bacterium
CGTGTCACATGCCGGAACGGACGTACATGACTGTGGACGTGCGACGCGATCACAGCTTTCGGGTGCCACGACCTGATCTCACAGTCAAGATTGGGACACCAAATGCGTGCAATACGTGCCACGCGAATCAGTCGCCTCTATGGGCGGTCGACAACGTCACCCGCTGGTTTGGTGTAGGCCGAAGCTCGCAGCCCCATTACGGAGAGGCGCTGGCCGCCGGGCGAAAGGCGGCGGCCGACGCAGAACCGCGTCTGCTCGGGGTCGTCACCGACCCCACGCAACCGGCAATCGTACGGGCCACGGCCGTTTCGCTGCTGGCGCGATGGATCGACTCGCGATCCACTCCGGTTCTGCAGAGTGCCACGCGCGATCCCGATGCGCTCGTGCGGTTGGCTGCTGTCGACGTCCTTGGTCCTTTGCCAAGCCTGCGGAGTGGGCTGACCTCGCTCCTGACAGATCCGGTGCGCGCGGTGCGCATTGAGGCGGCGCGCGCGCTCGCCACTGTCCCAGGCGGCGCGCTGACGCGCGACGAGAGTGTGCGCCGTGCAGCCGTGTTGGCCGACTGGGAGGCCGTGCAGCGCTTCAATGCAGATACCGCCGCTGCTCACGTCAATCTTGGCGGTTTGTACGTTGAACGCGGCGAGGTGGATCTTGCCCGCCAGGAGTACCTGACTGCGCGACGCCTGGAACCCTACTTCGCACCCGCTTCCGTGAATCTGGCAGATCTGGATCGGGCCGACGGACATGACGAGGCGGGGGAGCGCGTGCTCAGAGACGCGTTGACCCGGATGCCCGATGTGCCGGCACTTCATCAGGCATTGGGCCTTCTGCTCGCTCGGCGGCATGATCTGCCGGGCGCCGTGACCGAGCTTGATTCTGCCGCGAAGCTCGCGCCGGCCGACATGAACGCGCAATACACACTGGGCGTGGCCTTGTACTCGGCCGGTCGGCAGGACGACGCCATCGAGCTCCTCGAACGCACGTGGCGCGCGCACCCGAGTGACCGAGCGGTGCTGACGGCCCTCGTCAGCTATTTGCGCGAGCGCGGTGAGCTCGCCCGGCTCGAAGTGATCGCGACCCGTCTGGTCGACCTTTGGCCAGACGATCCATCCGCGAAAGCCCTCTTGAGCGAGACCAGGCAGGCCCGGGCCGGCACGAGTTCCGGACGCTGAACGCAGACTCTCGCGCTCCCGGGTCGGAACCGGAATCTTCCTTCCTTACTCTCTGGAGCTGCCGCCGACTGGAGCTCTTGATAAGTAGCGAGAGCGGCAAGGGTGCAGTATCACCTCAGGTCGAAGATCTGCAGCGCAGCCACGACGGAATTTTTCGGGCCCAGGTTAGTGACGACCGTCATTCGGGATGCGACCGGTTTGGGTGGCTGCTCGTCTCGGTGTGCGAGTGGAACGTGAAAAACGTGATCCCTTCGGCCGCCAGTCGCTCCAGCTGAGGCGGCGGGCTTGCCGCGTTTTGGGGGCCACCGTGCCCGCCGGCATCGCCGTAGCCGAAGCCTCAGCCAGGATCAGGATTTGTGTCGCGGTGACCGTTGGCAGTGCACCGAGGCCGCTGCGAATTGTGACCCTTCCGCGCGCCGCGGGCTCCGGCGCTGAAGTTTCGATGGTCGAGACAGGCGAGGCGGGGCGACTCGCCGTGGTCCTCGGCGCGAACGCGAGCGCCGCGCCTAACGCGATCATGAGCAAGGCGAGACACACCAGCAACACGATAATCCACTCGGCTCGATCGAACTGACGGAACCGTTTGAACACTTGTGGCAGCATGCGACACCGTCCTCCGTTCGCATCGAGGATCCGCCTGGCGGATGGCCACAACGGAACCCACCCTGGACAGGATCTCCAATCCGATCGCTGCAAAGGGTTTTCCCAGGCGGCGGGCGGCGCTGGACGGCGAGTGTCACGTCGAGGACAGGTCAGGCGAATGGCATGTCGTCAACGAGACGATGACGGACCGACGGCCGATGGTGAGGAATCGCCTCGCGCCACTGCACCAATCAGTTGGGGCAGCGGTTTGTCAGAATCTCCGTTCGCTTGCGATCGAAGACGGCCACCCAGTCCTCGACCCGCGCCGATGGTGGTCGACGCTCGACCTGCGCCACTTCGAAGAGATCGCGCACCTGCGCGTCGCTCAGCTGGACAAGCAGATTGGCCAGAAACTGCCGACCCGCTTCACTGATGTGCGGGTCTTCCAGCGTTCCGGAGTGTGTCCCGCTCAAATGGCCGATGCACGCGCGCGCGTTTCTCCAGATTGGCGCTCTCGCCCACTCCGCCAGGTTCACGCTTCCGATGCTGTTTCTGTTCAACACGTTCGCGTGGCCGAACGTCAGTCCAACATCGTGCAACAGCAGAAACGGTTCCTTGCATGTCCCCTCGGCGGTGAGCTCGCCCGAGACACACAACAGGCGCTGCTGTTGCGCCTTGGTGTCGCCATGCTGCATGAATACAGCCAGCAGCTTCAAGGCATCGCGTTGTGCCCTCGGCGCGCCGCCCTGGCTCTCATCGACGAGAGCCAACTCGGGCCAGGTCCATTCAGCCTTCTTGTTGCCCTCACGCATCTCATGACCGGGGGGGTCGCGCTCGATGACCGCCGGGTCGAATTCAGACACGCCGGCGCTGAGTCCTCGGTGATTCCAGGGATCTGTCGAACACCCCACGCATCGCACCCGTACCGGGTACACGCGGTCGGCCGCGAACCCGAGGGCCCACAGCAGCCGTGTGGCGAGCACGGACCCTTCGACTTCACCGTTGCGATCGCCGTATCGGACTTTGAGAACCTCGTGACCGATCGAACAATAGAACTTCAGGCTCTTACCATGCGGCGGCACCCCCGCATACTCACACGTGACGCTCTCGGCGGGGCGAAACGCGCCAACACCACCCGGACCCACCCGCAGGTTCATTGACGGAATGTCAGTGCGCTTCCACACCTGGGCTTTCTCCATGAACGCAACGCGGCCGTTCTTGGTGAGCGTCGTCTGCGGCGCGGCTATCATCCCGCGATGGCTCTGCACAGCCGAAACGATGCCTGATGAGAGGAAGCTGACGAGGGCGGCGACGAGGAACCCGAGTGTGAGCCGTCGCACATAAAAGTGGTGCGCAAATCCCTCGCCATTCACCCCCGGCCGTCCGCCGCAACGTCAACCCGGTTGGCGATGCGACCGATGAACGGCCGCTCCCTCACCGGATATCGTGACTGTCAACAGCGAACCGTGGCCCGTCGGTTTTGGAGGAAGAGCTGGCATCGCCGGCCGGTTCTCGCCAGGGCGCGAACCGGCCGAACGAGGAAATGCCGGCTCACTTCAACAGCACTTTGTGATAACCGCCAGCGATCAACGCCGACAGGTCAGCCACGACCCGGGGCAGCGTGAGGCCGCCCGGATAGACGAGGTACCGCGGCTCCCACTGCGGGTGAAACTTCTCTTTGAAGGCTCGCAGCCCGCGAAAGCGATAGAAGCCTTCGCCGTGCGCGTACAGGAAGGATCCGATCCGCGACCAGAGTGGCGCCGCCGCCGACTGCCCGAGACCTGCGAGCGGCGCCACGCCAAGCGAGAACCAGTGATAGCTTCGGCTCCGGCCCCAGATCATCACCTGTAATAGAAGCGCCTCCATCGTCTCGGGCGGCGCGCTCCGATGATAACGGATCAGATCGGTGGCCAGCTCGAACCCCTCCGGACCCGCCCAGAGATTCGCGAACGCGATGATCCTGCCCGCACGCTCCACCACCGCGATGTCAAATCGCGACAGGTACTCGCGTCGAAAGGAACCGAGCGAAAAGCTCTTTTCGCCGCCCGCCTTGGCGGCGAGCCAGTCGTCCGATACGGTTTGGAGGGCCGCCATGATCGCGGGCGCGTCGGCTCGAGGCACCACGCGGAACGTGATGTGGTCGCGCTCCAATCGATGCAAGTGCTGGCGTTGCTTGCTCCAGGCGCCGCCACTCAGCGTGAACGCCGTCAGATCGACCCGAGCTTCCTCGCCCACCTGGACACAGGCCAGACCGAAATCGGCATAGGTCCGCAGGTATTCCCGACGGACCTCGTAGAACACTGGCACGCCGCCGAACGCGTCGCACTCGCCGAGAAAACGGCGAACCAGACCGGACGCCCGATCGCGCGGACCCACGGGGTCGCCCAACGCGATCCACGTCTGGCCTTGAACGCCGTACATGATGAACGCCTGACGCGCGTCATCGAACAGCAGGGCCTTATCGCGCAGGAACGCAAGGCATGCAGCGGTCCACGGCTGGCGCTCGATGATTTGTTCGGCCGCGGCGAGGTCCACATCCGTAGGCGCCGTGAGATCGGGCGCGGCTGGCGCGAGGAGCCGCCCGAGCGCGAGGATCAGCAGAAACACGGCTGCGCCGACTGACACCCGCAGCAAGCGCGACGCGCTTGCATCGACGCCGAATTGCCACCACAGTTCGCGCGTGTACTCCACATGACGACCTGCGAAGAACCCGATCCAGATCGACGCCCCAAGGGCACATACGACTGCGACCAACCAGCCTTTCGAGAATCGAGTCTCGAAGAACGCGGCGCGCCGATCGAACGCGCCTCGGCTGCGCCACACCACGGCCAGGAGCAGCGTCAGCGCCGCCGCTTCCTCGTAGCGGGCCGCCCTCATGAGGGAGGCGAGCATTTCCACTGCGAGCGCCAATACCGCGAGAACGAACGCCGCATCGCGACGGCGACTCAGGCCGTGCGACACCACCAGGAGTGCGGCACCGACGACGCTGCCGATGAACTGTGACGCCTCGATATTCCCGAGCGGGAGCGCGTGGGACAGGGCGGCGAGCGGTCCGGCGGCGGGCGGAATCGCTCCGGGGTACAAAAGGATCGCTCCACCGAGAAAGGTCACCAGCGATAGCGCGCGCGGCGCCACAGCGTCGGTCAGCGTGCGAGGCTTTCGATCGGTCACCTGGGCCACCTGCGGCCCCGGTTGGAGATCAGCGGGCCGCATCGGCCTGGATCCATGCGATCGCCTCGAGGAGCCGCCCGTCAAATTCGGCGAGATTGTCACTGAACCGGTGATCCGCCGCGCTCACGACCCAGAGCCGCTTCGGGCTGGCCGCGTGCTGCAGCACGCGCTCGACCTCCGCCACCGGCACATATTCGTCACGCGCAGAATGGATCGCGGCAATCGGAATCGGCGCCACCCGGGAAATGATCGTCGCGACGCTGAAGGTCGGCTCATTCGGGAGTTGGTGAGTCAGATATGTGATCGCGTCTTTCCATCGCCAGCCGAGCTCGTTGCGATCTGGCAGCCCAACGCCCACGATTCCGAGAACACCCGCCTTCGTGCGCGCGTCGGTTGCCGCCAGCACCGAGAGCCCCGCGCCTTCCGAGATCCCGACGAGAATCGCCTTTCGCGCCCTATCGGTCGTTGCCTGGAGCACCGTTTGATAGTCACCTGGCTCATCCTCGACGCGCAGGGCGGTTCGCCCCGAGGTAAAGCTCTCGAGGTAGGCCCGGACATCGAAACCGACCACGTGGAACCCACTCGCCGCGAGGAGCTGTGCGACATGCGGTCCGAGATGAATCCATCCCCCATCCCCGCTCGACACGAGAATCGGCGCCCCATTCGGTGGGCCATACACGTACAGCTTCTGATGCGCTCCACGGACCGTGACCGTTTGCGAAACGTGTGCGGACGCGACAATCGACGTGATAACTGCGAGCAGAAAAGGAAGCGTGGGTCTCATCGTCTGGCGCGCCGATTCGATGTGACCGCCGGTTCTCCGCTGGTGAGCACGAGGCTCGTGGCGAGCCGAGGTGGCGCGAGGTGCCGGGTGCGCTCTGCACCGCGACCTCGTAACAGCGCGACGGCGCATGCGCGAGCATCCGACCTCGACGGTCGCGCACACCCAACTGGCAGCATGAACCGAACAGCACCGAAGCGCAACCACAGCAGTGTCGGCACGGCGCGAACGAGCCAATCGAGTCAGACGCCGTTTCAGATCATTGGGACCGCGTCGAGCAGGCACGGAGGCCTCGCGACCCTCGAGCCGCTCGGCGCGAAGCCGGGCACTCGTCCGCGTTACGAGAGACCATTCGTCGCAAACACCGTTTGCACTGGCGCATCCGCCACCGCGGCCGCCTCGGTCTTCGGATACATGAGGCGCTCGCCAATCGTTTCGCCGGAATAGAACCACGCCTCGATCGCTTCGGGAGAGCCCGCGGGCATCTCTGCGAACACCACCTCGGGTCGGTGGGTCGGTGTCTGGCGTTCTTCCGGAATCGTTAGGAAGGTTCCATACACCTTGAGGCCATCCTGGCTCGAGACGCGAAGCAGGCCATCAGTGATTGCACAATCAGGGCGACTGAACCGATACGTACCGGCTGGCAGTGTCACACCGGGCAGCGCCACGGGCGCGCTGAAGGTCAGATACGTCAGCTTGTTGCACTCGTCGGCTTGCGCGCGTGGGGCAACCATGCCGACAAGGACCAGAGCCAGCACAGATGGAATGATGAGGTACTTCATGACTTGCGTTCCTTTCTTGTAGACCGGGGTTCACCAGACCGCATTACGCGGTCTTTCTTACGCTCGACGCGAACGTCCAGAGCGCTGCGGCGCTGACCAGCACCGAGAGGATCCCGAGGACAAGGTCGTTGCTGAACGGCCGGGAGCGCTGCGCGTAGTGCCACGCGAACGGCGCCGCGATGAGCCAGAGTCCGCCGAGAAGTTGAAGTCCTCCGGCACCGAGCTGACCCGCCACCGCCGCGAGCATCCACCATGAACAGGCAATCAGCAGAATGCCGAGAGCGACGTCATTCCAGGTTTCCATTCGGGAGTCCGTATAGCCCAGGACAAGGGGTGCCGCGATCAGCCACGCGCCGAGCAAAATGTTGATTTGGGCGAGGTACTTGAAACGTTCCATCCGAGCCTCCATGCATCTCTCTGAGGAGGCAAGACCTGTGCGGTGGCGCCCCGCTTCGGTGCCGCGTTTTTCCTGCCGATTTGTCCGCTGAGCTGGGCGACGATGATCGCGGCACAAACAGCCCCGGGCGTCACGCTGGCTGAAAGTAGACTCGGGGCCGCGAGACACACTCGGGCCGCGCACGTGCGGGACCATGGTCGAGCCCGGGTGCTACGATGGGGGCGATATGGGCCTTTTGCCGGCCGATTCGTCGCGGCGGGAAAGCCTTGTCACTGAAGGGCGGCGCATCGTCGCACTCCTGGCAATCGTCGTCGCCATCCGGCTTGTGCATTCCACGACGCACGAACCGGAAGCGATCTGGGTCAGTGTGCTCTTGCGTCTGTATTACATCCCCATTCTGGTGAGCGCGTATTGGTACGGCCCGTTTGGAGGCCTCCTGGTTGCAGTGATCGCCTCGGTGGCGTATGCGCCTCATCTTCGAGAAGTCCCTGCACTCGAACAGGGCCGGTTTGTCGAGATCGCTTTCTTCTACGTGATTGGCTTGACGGTGGGGTTGCTCGCGACGGCACAACGCGCTGTCACGGAACGCTACCAGCGCGCTGTCGCGACGCTCGAACACGCGAACCAGGAGCTGCGCGCCTCGTACGAACAACTGCAGCGAGTCGATCGGTTGAAGACGCTCGGTGAGGTCGCGGCCGGTCTCGCCCACGAGATCCGGCACCCGCTCGCGTCCATCCGAGGTGCCCTCGAAATCATCGACTCGCGATCGAGTCGGGAGAGTCCCGAAGCAGAATTCTCGCGCCTCGCGATGGCCGAAGTGCAGCGCCTGGACAATCTCGTCTGGGAATTCCTGCGCTTCGCACGACCGCACGAACCGGACCTGCGCGCGACGTCGATTGACGACGTGGTTGAACGCGTGGTGAGTTTGCTGCGCGTCGAAGCCGATCGCGCGGGTGTCAGCCTGCAGGTCGACCGCAGCGAGGTGTTGCCGGCGGCGACCCTGGACCCGCTGCAGATCGAGCAGGTGCTGTTTAACGTGATCCTCAACGCGATTCAAGCCAGCCAGCCGGCGTCGACGGTGCAGATCCGAGAACGTGTGGAACAGCAGGAGGCGGTCGTCGAGGTGACCG
>JBPYEE010000123.1:0-4759 GCA_051985095.1 Vicinamibacterales bacterium
CGCAACCGCGGAGGCCTATGCGCAACACGATTCGACTCGCCGCCACCCTCCTGCTGACCGGTCTGACGACGCTCGCCGCCCAGAGTCCCGCGTGGTTCGGGACCGACGCGCCACCGCCGGCCAGCGATCCGCGCAAGCCGGTGCTGAAGTACGACGATGCGTTCGGACCGCTGCCGGCGCGGTTCGCGATTGGCGGCGCCGCGGTCGACGGGCCGCTTTCCGGCGCGGCCCTCAAGAGCGATCACCGTACCATCGTGGGCTTCTCGCTCGAAAGCCTCGCCGCGGGCGACAAGCTCTGGGGCCGTCGCGCCACCACGCCCGCGTTCATGCACGCGCTGCAGTGGACGGCCGACACGATGAAGGCCGCGGGGTTGCAGGACGCGCGCGTCGAACCGTTCGCCGTGCCGGGGACGATGTGGGTGCCGCGGTCGTGGCAGGTGCAGCTCGTCGGCGATCCCGCGTTCGGCGCCGGCAGCGCCGACGTGACGCTCCAGTCCGCGTTTCCGCAGCCGGGCGGCGCCTCGGTTCCCGGCGGCAGCGTCACCGCGCCGGTCGTCTTCGTCGGCCACGGCACGGACGCCGATCTCACGGGGCGCGACGTCAAAGGCCGCATCGCGGTCGTGCGCGTCAGGCCGGAGCCGTCACTGTTTGGCGCCGGCGAACAGGGCGTGGCCGGTCGGCTGACGAAGCTCGGCGCCGTTGGCGTCATCAACGCCGTTGAAGGACCCGGCAACGCGTTCTACGTCGACCCGCGGTTCGCCTGCGGCACCGCACCCTGTTTCATCGTCGGCGGCAACGACGCCTGGTTCCTCCAGCAGGTCATCGGGAAGGCGGCAGCCGCAGGCGTGCTCGACCGGCTCCGCCTGCGACTGGCGCTGGCGTCTGAAGAGAAGAGCGGCCTGACGTCGGGCAATGCCGTCGCGACTCTTCCCGGCAAGTCGTCCCGGCTCATCATCGTGAACGCGCACGCCGACGGGTATTTTCAGGGCGGTGATGACAATGGCAGCGGCCTGGCGGTCCTCGTTGCCCTCGCAAAGCACTTCGCGAAACGACCGCAGCCGGCGCACACCTTGATGTTCGTCGCGAGCGGCGGTCATCACGGCCCCGGAAACGGACCGGCCGCGCTCGTCGCCGCGCATCCGGACCTCAAGGCCCGCACACTGCTTGTCATCAACCTCGAACATGTCGCCTACCTCGATGCGGTTCGCGGCAAGACGCGCGCAACCGGCAATATCGGGATGACCTGGGAAACGAGCGTCGCGGAAAGTGCCAAGGCCGTCGGCGTCACGAATCAGTCGCCGTTTCTGATTGACCTCTGGTCACGCGCGCCGCGGTGCTACGGCGTCGTCACGTATGAATCGGCAGGGACCGCCGTCCCGGGCGACCTCGGGGGCTATCGCGCACTCGGCGTGCCGATGACGCAGATGATCCAGTCGGGAACGTTCTACCACTCGTCGGGCGACGTCTCCGAACAGGTGCCGGCCGACGGCCTGGAGCGCGCAGCGCGCTTCCATGCGTACCTCATCGAGCAGGTCGATCGCGCCGACGAAGCCTTGATTGCCGCCGGCGCAGGGACACCGTATCGATCGACGCTCGCCGCGTGCCCGGACCCTGCGCCCGCCGTCTCGCAGACGCGTCGCTGATCGGCGCCCCTGGCGGCCGGCTTACCGACCGTGTTTCGTCGCGCAGTCACATCCGCATCGACGCCAGATCGATTCGGATCAATGTTTATCGTGCCGTCCCTGTCCCGCGTCAGGGCCGGTCGTGTCCGTTTGTGCCCCCTGTCCTGACCAGTCATGCAAGAGCGAGAGTTTCCGGATCGCAATCAAGGAGATGCAACCTCGGTTTGCGACCAGAATCGGCGTAGGGCGTCGAAAGCTCTCCAGCGGGAGACGCCTCTGATTTCCTCATGAAGCTCGTGATCGTGCCTGGGCGCAATGGCCGCAATCCTTGACCACCCCGCGTCTCTTCGGCGGAAGCGTTGGTACCACAAGCCCGTCCGCGGCAAGTCCCGGTCGGAGGGTGGACGTCTACAGGTTGTAGCAGGTGGTCGCCATTTCTTTGGATTGCGGAGGCGTTCGCGTGCGTCCCCGTGTGGGAACGCACTGCTCGTCGTCGCTCCAGGCATGCGCGTTGCCGCGTCACTCTGAGCGTGCGAGGAAGCGCGCTTACCGCCGTAGGACGTTGTCAGGTTCGGCGTCGTGGCTGCCGTGACCGGAAACGCAGAACGGCCCCCGCCAGGCCTGCTGTCATCAGGAGCAGCGAAGCCGGCTCCGGTGTCGCCGCAAAATCGTAACGCGCCTCCGTCACACTCCAGCGGTCAGGGACACCACTACGAACCAGAGACAGCGTCGCCGTGCCGAGTCCCTCAAGGGGGTCAGAAAACCCGCCCAACTGATCGAAGGCGCCGCTGAAGGTAAAAGGGGCGACCACGGTCGCTGAATCGGCGATCGGCGGCAGCGTCGCCATTCCGGCGAACTCGACGGTCATGCTGTAGGGACTGTTCAAGCCACCGACATGCGGGTACATAACGCCGTCGAGCGTCGCGTCACCCACGACGTCGTTGCCGACCCAGAATCCGCGCAGGTTCAACGAGAATCCGGGAGCACAGAGCGGGGCTGCATTGCACTGCTCCCACGGCTCGAATACGCCGCCGACCGCGTCCACGCCGCTGGAAAACGTGAAGCCGTGGTCGCCGCTGAGCACCAGGGGACCCGCGAAAGGCTGCATGTCGAGAAACCCACCGGTGATGCCGATGGTGAATGAGTCGGCGCCGGCGCTCGCCGCTGCGAGGAGCACCAGGCACCCCGTCATGACCTGGACCATCATCCGCCGCAACCGGAGTTGAAACATGAGGCTCCTCCTGACCGCGTGGTGACCGGTGTTCGGCCGTGTGTGTCCGTCGCAGACCGACGAACGAGTCGACGTGCCGAGTATAACAACGTGATCCCTGAAAGGCTCATTGATAATTTCCCCCGCAGAGGTTCTTCAGCCGCCAAGCTCTGCGAATGGATCAATTCGTAGCTGCGCTGCACATGTCGACCATCCAGGGTGCGCCGAGGTGCGTCACAGCGCCTCTCTACCGCGCTTCACAGATTGCTGTTGTCTGGCGCGACCCTCGTCTACCCTGTCGCGAACGGCAGAGCGGATTTTCGTCTCTCTAGAACATCTCCTGGAGCGAACGCCGGTCAGCAGATCGTTCGTGCCGCCACTCGAATCGGCGCCGATGCGGAGCGTGAGTTCTGTGATCAGACATGGTCAGAACCTCGGCGAATCGAACGCCTCATCATCGTCGTCTTCGTCGTCCATGAATCCGTCAGCCATCGACCACGGCGCACCGTCAATCATTTCGATTCGTGCGGGAGGGCTGGATACGCCGGAGCGCCGCGTTGACGGCGCGGGCGTCCGCGGGCTCGCCGGCCTGGCTGGCTAGGATTCGTCCGATCAGCACGCGGTCCGGTAGGCGGCTGGACCGGTTCTTCAGAGCCTTGGCGTTGCTCACGGCCCTGGTGTGTTCCAGGGCTCGGAGGAGATCGGCGAGCGCGTCCCGGCGATCCTCGGCACGACGTCGCCCGGCCTGGCGGTGTTGCTCACGGGTGTGCTGAAGCTCGCGCTGTTGCCGTCACACCTTGGCGACGCGGCCACTCATCGTGCCGCCGGACGGCAAGCAAGGCGGCTTCGAGCTCCTGGTCGTCGAGGGAGGTAGCCGGGAGCCGGTGAGTCGTCCTCGGCTCACCGGCGGGTTATCAATCCCGAGGCAAGCGATGCAATCTATGCAAGTCGCCGGGTGCCCTTTTTATTGATGGCACGCGGCGGAATTGGTTTCTCGGCATTTTGTCGCCCAGTCGTAGTGCTGCTGCGCGTGGGCGAGCAGATCCGCCACGTCCTCGGCGAGCACATATCGCCGGGCCACCAGATCGAGCGCCGCGGCGGCGTACCTGCCGAGATATTCGTCGGCGTTCCGGTACCGCTCCTCAATCGACGGGCGCGGATCGTGGGTCCGCTCGCGATCGGCTCGCGTGCGCGCGAACGGGAGGTACGACCCGATCTCCCCGGCGAGGCGATCGGGGGCCCCGATCGACGCGTCGCGATAGTTCCAGCCGGCGTGTGTCGCAAGCGGCACCGCGATGTCCGGCAGCCGAATGCCGGACCGCACGTTGCCGTCGGCGTCGACGGCCGGCACGCGCTGTACAAACGGGGCGCCCACTTCCGGAGGCTCGACGCTGACGATGCCCTTGTCCCAATCGGGCCCGAAATTGAGGTGAAAGGCGCGGAGCGGCTGCTGCGGCAACTGGTAGCCGGGTATCGGCGGCCACCCGGCGCGCTCAGGCGTCGTCAGCGTCCCGTCGGCGAGCCTCGGATAGGCGCTCGGCGGCGGCGCAACGTCGCGCGCCACCCACTCATCGAGGGCGCGAAACAGGGCGCGCACGGCCACCGAATAATTCAACGGATTGAGCGCCGCGCGCCCCACCATGCCGCCGCCGACATTCGACGCCGGCGGGAAGGGGCCGGGGCCGTGAGGCGCCGAGGCAATCATGTAGATCCGTGTGGTCGGCGGCAGCGCGGCGTCAGCCGAGCCCGTCGGATTCGTGTGGACAAGCGATCCGGCACGGTTGAAATACTCGGAATTCGTCAGCAGATGAAAGAGCTTCGGCTCGGTGCCACTCGCGACGGCGCGTGCGAGCAGCGCGTCGGTCGTGCCCGTTTCCGGATCGGTTTCAGGACCATCGGTAAACGGAAACAGATCGACCGGAAAGAG
>JBPYEE010000124.1:0-8599 GCA_051985095.1 Vicinamibacterales bacterium
GCAGGATTCCGCGGTGCCGATCCCGTCACGCCCAAGCCCGCGGGACGGTTCCGGATCGTCGTCATCGGGGATTCGGTCACCTTCGGGTTTGGCGTCAACGACGGCGACACCTTCTGTGCGCAAGCTGAAGAGCTGCTTCGCGCGAAGCCGTCGTCGAGCGACCTTGCCCTCGTCAACCTGGCCGTGCCGGGGTACGATACGCGCCAGGAGGTTGCGCTCTTGAGGCGCCATGTGGCGCGCCTCAACCCGGATCTCGTCCTGGTTGGACTGTACTCGAACGACATCCCCGATTCGCTTGAAGACAACCAGAGCGGCACAATCATGGCGAGCAGCGCAGCGACGCCGGACAAGGTTCTTGAAATGAACCCGGTGCCCACCTCGTGGTGGGATCTGCAGTTGCGGAAGAGCCGTGCAGTCTACGTGGTCGGGCGGGCGATGCACCGCGTCGCGCGAAGCGGCGAATGGGGGATGCGGCGCTTCACGCTGGAACTGGACATGCTCGAGGGGCGACCGTCGCCGCCGCTCGAGAACGCGTGGAGTCGAGTCACCGCGCAGTTGGGGCAGCTCCGATCGCTCGCTGACGCGAACAGGTTTCAGGTCGGGATCATCGTGCTGCCGCCACGCGAACAGGTCGTCGGCAGCTACCCGCAGGCGCAATACCAGACTCGGGTCAGCGCGATCGCGGCGGAACTCGGGTTTTTCGTCGTCGATCCGCTGCCGGCCCTGTCGGGTAGCCACGTGCGGCCCGAAGATCTGTATATCCCGTACGATCGTAATCACCCATCCAGGGCTGGTCATCGGGTGATTGCCGAGGCGCTCGCGGGTGAATTGGAGCGGCGCGGCCACCTGAGCGCGGAACGGCGGCTGGCCGCAAAGGATGTGCGATAGCGGTATGAGCAAGGGTCCCAGCAATCCGGAACGGTCGTTTGGTCTCTCGGTCGGCGGCGTCCTCGTCGCTATCGGGCTGATCCTGCTCTGGCGCGGACGCGTCGTGCGCGCCGAAGTCCTGGGCACCATCGGCGCCGTGCTAGTGATCCTGGGCGCGGTGCGGCCGCAGCTGCTCGCGTGGCCGAGCGCGCTCTGGTGGCGCTTCTCGCGCGCGCTCGGGTATGTCAACGCGAGGCTGCTGCTGACGCTGCTGTTTGCCCTCGTCCTGGTCCCGGTCTCGTTCGTCTGGCGCGTCATTGGCAAGGATCCGCTTCGCCGCAGCAGAGCCCGGTTCGACGGCTGGACGCCGTACCCCGCTCGGTATCGCGATCGGACGCATTTCGAGCGTATGTTCTGAGGTCATCATGAAGAGGAATCGCGTCATTTCGGAATTCTTCCAGTTCCTGCGCCAGGAAAAGAAATTCTGGCTGGTGCCGATCGTTGTCATCTTTATCGCGTTCGGGCTGTTGATGATCTTCGCGCAGTCGAGCGCGGTCGCACCGTTCATTTACACGCTGTTCTGATGCCGATCCGGATTCTCGGCATCTCGGCCTACTACCACGATTCGGCCGCCTGTCTGGTGGAGGACGGTCGGATTGTCGCCGCTGCCCAGGAAGAACGCTTCACGCGCAAGAAGCACGACGCGAACTTCCCGGCCCGCGCGGTCGAGTACTGCCTGCGCGAGGGCGGCATCGGGGCGAAGGAGCTCGACCTCGTCGGCTTCTACGAGAAGCCGCTCGTCAAGTTCGACCGACTGCTCGAAACCTATTCGGCCTGCGCGCCTCGTGGCTGGCGCTCCTACCTGATGGCGATGCCGCTCTGGCTGAGCGACAAGCTCTGGATGGCCAGCGATATCCAGAGCCGGCTCGATGGGTACGAGGGCGAGGTGTACTTCGGCGAGCATCACGAATCGCATGCCGCCTCGGCGTTCTACCCGTCGCCATTCGAGCAGGCGGCGATCGTCACGATCGATGGCGTCGGGGAATGGGCGACGTCCTCGATCGGCGTCGGCCGGGGATCGGAGATTGAAATTCTTCACGAGCTGCGGTTCCCGCATTCGCTCGGGCTGCTGTATTCGGCGTTCACGTACTTCGCCGGCTTCAAAGTGAACTCGGGCGAGTACAAGGTCATGGGACTCGCGCCCTACGGCGAGCCGCGCTACGTGAAGCTCATCAAAGATCATCTGGTCGAGATTCGCGACGACGGCAGCCTGTGGATGAACATGGAGTACTTCACGTACCCCTATGCACTCCGCATGACCGGGCAGGCCCTCGAGCGGCTGATCGGCGGACCGGCTCGGGAGCCCGAAAGCAAGCTGACCCAGCGCGAAATGGATCTGGCGCGATCGATTCAGGAGATCACCGAAGAGGTGATGCTGAAGATGACCGCGTTTGCGCACCGCGAAACCGGCATGCGGGACCTGTGTTTGGCCGGCGGCGTGGCGCTGAACTGCGTCGGCAACGGACGGATCCTCCGTGAAGGGCCGTTCGAGGAGATCTGGATCCAACCGGCGGCCGGCGATGCCGGCGGAGCGCTTGGCGTGGCTCTGGCGCTGGCGCATCGCTACAAGCAGGTGCCGCGTGTGAGCGCCGAAGCGCTCGGCACCTGGGAGCGCCCGTCGTCGGTGCGCGCCGCCGCCATTCACACGTCGAGGCGGGTCCCGCGCTACGCCGATGCGATGAACGGCGCGTTCCTCGGTCCGAAGTACGAGGAAGACGCCATCGCGCGCTTCGTGGAGAGCCATGGCTATCCGGCGCGCCGCCACGATGCGGCCGACCTGGCCGACCGCATCGCCGCGCTGATGGCTCAGGAAAAGGTCATCGGCCTCTTCCAGGGACGCATGGAATTCGGCCCGCGTGCGCTTGGCGGCCGGTCGATCATCGGCGACGCCCGCTCGCCGAAGATGCAGTCGGTGATGAACCTGAAGATCAAGTTCAGGGAATCGTTCCGCCCGTTCGCCCCGGCCGTGCTCCGGGAGCATGTCCACGACTGGTTCGAGCTCGACGGAGACAGTCCCTACATGCTCCTCGTCGCAGATGTCCTTTCCTCGCGCCGCCTGCCGACGCGGCCGGAAACCGACGGGTTGTGGGGCATCGACAAACTGAACGTGCCCCGGTCGACGGTTCCCGCGATCACGCACGTCGACTACTCCGCGAGAATCCAGACGGTGCGGCGCGAGGTCAATCCGCTCTATTACGACATCATCAATGCGTTCAACCGGCGCACCGGATGTCCCGTCATCGTCAACACCTCGTTCAACGTCCGCGGCGAGCCGATTGTGGGCTCGCCCGAGGACGCCTATCGCTGCTTCATGCGCACCAATATGGACGTGCTCGTGCTTGAAACCTTCATCCTCGACAAGACCGAGCAGGCGCCGGTCACCGAAGACGAGTCGTGGAAGAGCGAGTTCGTGCTCGACTGAATGGTGTCGTCAGCCAGCCGGGTGAAACAGCGGTTACTTCCGCCAGGTGAAGATCGACGTGACCGCGTAGTTCCAGACCACGCTGGCGGCCGCGCCCGCGAGCCCGGAGAGCCACCAGTCGTAATGGCGCTCGAACGCGGCAGAAGCGAGCCGAACGTTTGCGATTGCACCGATCCCGCAGATGGCGCAAAACGTCGCAAGGCCGACGAGGAATCGGAACCCGCGCAGCCGCCGATCACGGTAGGTCAGTGCGTTATTGATGCTGAAGTTGCTGACCATGGCGACCCCGGTCGCGATGGCTTGCGCGATCGGGAAGCCGACGACCGACAGCATGGTGCGGAGCGTGGCGAGGTGCACGAAGAGGCCGAGGCTGCCGACCAACGCGAAGAGCACGAACCGCGGCGGGATCCACCGGCCGACCGTTTTGTCGACCAGCAGCATCAGGTATTCCCAGACCACGAGGCCGTCGAGCTTGCTCTCGCCGCGGAGCCGCGTCCGGAACTGGTAGGGCACCTCGGCAAAGCGATAGGGCGTTGGACTGGAGGCAAAGAGGTCCAGGAGAATCTTGAACCCCTGTCCCGACAACTGCCGCACCGCCTGCTCGAACGCGGGGCGTGTGATCACGAAGAACCCGCTCATCGGGTCGGTGAGCTCGGCGGTGACCACCACGCGGGCCAGTCGCGTCGCGAAGCCGCTCATCGCCGCCCGCCCGCGGTTCCACTCGCCGATGCCGCCACCGGCCGTATAACGGCTGCCCACGACCACATCGAGATTGTCGGCCTTCAGGGCGGCCAGCATGGCGGGCAGCCGCGATTCGTCGTGCTGCAGGTCGGCGTCGAGGACGGCGATGTACGGCGCACTGCTGGCGAGCATTCCTTCGATGACCGCCGTCGACAGACCGCGCCGCCCGATGCGCTGCACGCATCGAACCCGCCGATTGCGCTGCGCAACTTCACGGACTTTCTCAGACGTGCCATCGGGCGAGTCGTCGTCGACGTACACAACTTCCCATTCGATCCCGGCCAGCGCCGACTCGAGGCGATCGATCAGCGCATCGACATTGTCTCGTTCGTTGAACGCCGGCACGACGATGGCCAGCTCGATTTGGCGGTCCAGGACCCCGAGCGGCGCCAGGTGTGGCTGGACCGCCGACGGCCGGAGACGAGGGTCTTCTCGTGTGGCTCTCACACCGCGCACGTGCGTGATTTGAGCAACTTGGGTACCATAAATACGGCCTTGAACCCCGGAAAAAGCGCGTTCTTTGACGTCACACGGCGAAAATCGATCGATAGTCGCAGCCTGCCGGGGACAAATGTCTGCCAGATGATGGATTGCACACCCGCCCGAGTGGACCGGTGTGCGCTGGCGACCGCGTGGCTGTGACCGGACGCGCCGAGCGACCCATGGTCGAGGTCGATCGGCTTGCCGCAGCCCGCGGCGAGCCCTGGGGCACTCGTCTGTGGCTGGCCGCGCTCGTCGCGATCATCGTCGCCGCCTGTCTGCAGTCGTACGGCATTACGTCGTGGCCGATGGCCGACGACGAGGTCCCGTCGCTTGTCGAAATGGGGCTGGCCGACGTACCCGCGCAGGCCTTTTCGGTTCCGGCCAGCCAGATCGGCCGGCTGCCGCGCGCCACACCCGTGTGGTACCGGTTTCAGCGCTTTGCGATCGATCATCTCACACAGGACCAGCTTGGCTATCGGCTGCCTTCGGTCGTCTTCGGGGTGATCACCTCGGCGCTGATGTTCGTCATGGCGGCTCGCTGGCGCGGGCTGTGGTTCGCGTCCGCGCTCGCGCTGATGATGAACACCAGTCAGCTGTTCGTTTATCTCGTGCAACTCGATCGCTTCTACAGTCTGCCGTTCCTGCTGATGCTCGTCGCGCTGCTCCTGGTGTGGACTCCCGCGCCAGACGTTTACGTTGTCCCGATCATCGCGGTCGTGACCGCGCTGGCGGTGCTGTCCCACAACATCACGGTCCCGATTTTCGGACTCGCGTTCGCCGCTGCCTGCGTCCTCTTCGTGCTTGGCCGCGTGTCGTTCGCCGTCCTGCTGCGCAGCGGAGCGGCGGCCCTGGTCGCCGTGCTCCTGTACGGGCTCTACCTCCTCCCGATCGTGCGCGGGTGGGCCAGCACGGGCAATCCGACGCCCGTCCTGATCTCCTTTGCCGCGCAGATGGGAGTACCGATCCTCGCGCTGGCGCTTTTCGGTCTGTGGCTGGTCGCCGCCGAGCCGACCCCGGCCCCGATCATGTGGGCGTCGCTCGTCTTCGTCGCCAGCGCCGTCCTGCTGCAATTCACCAACATGAGCTGGAATCCCCGCTACTTTCTCTTCTTTCTGCCGGCGGCGTGGCTCCTGGCCGCGCACACCGTCGAACGTCTCGCGTCCCGTCTGCGGTACGGATGGACGGGCGTCGCCTGGTATGGATGCGTCGCCGTTTTGTGCGCGCCGAACCTCGTCAGCCATTATATCGACGGATCGCGGCATGATTATCGCCAGGCAGCGAACGTGTTGATCGCGCATGACCAAGACGAGACACCGATTCTGAGCGACGATGCTGAGACGATCTCGTACTATCTCCCTGCCGACCTGCGTCATCATCTGTTTGTTCGCACGAAAATTCCGCAGCCCCCGCCGACCGGGTATTTCCTGGTGACTCGCGCCAACGCCTGGACGCCACTGCCGACCTTTCCCGGCCGTCACGCCGAGTTGCTGGCCGAGATCTACCGGCGTCGCGTCGACCAGTTTTCACATATTCTGCGCGTTTATCGGGTCGCGCCGGCGGCGGCGCCATGACGAGCGCCACCGACGGTCACGCGGACCGTGACGGCACGGCCGGCTCCGTTGCGCTCCGAGCGTTCTTCGCGCTTGCCCTGGTCTTCACCGCGATCGGCCTCATCGAAACCGGGTTTATCGTCTACGACGTCGTCACGCACGGGTCCCTGTCGGGACACCGCGCGCCCGATCTCAGTTTTGGGATTCGGAGCTGGACGGTTCATCACGCCTTGAGGCCTGGTTTTCGGAATCCTGTAGTCCAGACGAACTCCTTCGGCCTTCGCTCGCCCGAAGTCGCGGTCCCGAAGCCGGACAGCACCGTCCGGATCCTGCTGCTCGGCGACTCGTTCACCTTCGGGATGGGCGTCCCCGACGATCAGATCTTCGCGCGACGGCTCGAGACCGGGCTGCGCCAGCATTTCGGGCCGCCGGCGGTCGAGGTCGTCAACGCCGGAGTCCTCTCGTATTGCCCGCTGCTCGAGTATCTGCAGTACCGTCATCACCTGCACGTGCTCCAGCCCGACCTCGTCATTCTCAACTTCGACATGTCCGACGTGCAGGACCATCTGGCCTACTCGAGGGACCTCGTCACGGCGCCGGATGGCGTCCCGTTGTTCGTCACGGAACCGTCGCTCCGCAACACGGGGTTTAGTGCGATGCCCCGGCTCCTGTTCTTCGAATGGATCGGCCGGCGGATCCAGGGCGCGCGGGGCCGGGTCGAATCCACGCTCGAAGGCGTGCCGTTTGTGCGGGATCAGGACCGCTATCTCTGGGCGCTCGACAACGGCCCGCCGATGGATCGCGAGGCGCAGGCAGCGATGGCACCGATTGGCGATCTCCAGACGCTGCTCCGACACGACCGCATTCCCCTCGTGCTGGCGACCTATCCCCAGCCGTGGCAAGTGTCGCCCGACGCGACAGGGTTGCCCCCGGTGCGTGGGCAATACGGCATCGGATACCACACGGTCCATCTGAACGACCGGCCATTTCAGAAGCTCGCGGCCTACGCCAGCGAACACCAGATTCCATTCGTCAATGCGACCGCCGCATTTCGAGCGGATGGCAATCCGGCCACACTGTTTTTCGGGAATGACTTTCATTTCACGCCGCGCGGTCACGATCTCTACGCGTCGGTACTGTTGCATTTCATCGTGGACCGATCGCTTGTCGGCGCCAAATCCCTGGCCGGCCAATGACCGCTGGGGGGGATCGCGACCTCCCGCAGGAGCGGTTCAGCCCGTCGCGCTCGTCGCGCCGGCGAACAGCAAGTCTGGCGATCATTGCCGCGATCCTGGTCGGCGCTGGTGCGCGCGCCGCCGTGCTCATGTGGTCCGATCCGTGGACACCCCACCATCCGGACGAACACATTCTGCCCCTGGAGGCACTGGGGCTCTGGGAAGGGATCACCCCGCGCGAGGTCGGGTGGCCCGCATCCACGAGTCGCCTGATCCTGTCCGGCGCCCTCGGCACTGAACTGATCGCGGATCGGGGGGCGAACATCTGGCGGCAGCGCCGGACGCCCGACGCGGCGCTGCACGTCATCGTTCAGTGGATCGGCGCGCAGTATGCGAATCCGACGCGCCTCTACCAGACTGGGCGTGCGATCTCGGTTGTGGTCGGCATCTGCCAGCTCATTGTGCTCGCGTGGGCGCTCGGGCAGTGGGCCGGGCCGGTTGGTGCGGCGGTCGGAACACTGGCGGTTGGTGTAGCCGCCACGCCGGTGCTGTATTCGCAATATGTGCTGGCCGACATCGCCGGGCTGTTGTTTGCGACCGTCCTGGTTGGGTTGGCCGCCAGGCCGTCGGACCGGCGAATCCTCGCCATGGGCGTGCTCGTCGGCCTCGCGGCCTCGAGCAAGCTCCATTTCGGCATCTGGCTGCTCACGCCGCTTCTGGCCGGTGTTCTTGGATCGAACCGTCCTCGAAAACTGATCCTGGGCGCCGCTGCCGTGGCACTCGCCGGTGGCGTCTTTGTCGCCCTGGTGCCGTGGCTCTGGCTGGATCCGCCGCTTGCCGCGAAGGAATTCCTCGGCGTCGTCGGCGCCAAGGTGACCGGTCCGTTGGACCTGACCCGGCTGACCCAAAACCTTCAGCTGATCGCTCGGAGCGTCGGCGTACTGCTCCTGGTGGGCACAGGCGCCGCAGCGGTCTTGCGGGATCCTCGGCAATCGAGACCGATTCTCGCCGTCGCCGCCCCTGTGGTCGTGGCAGCGATCGCGATGGGCGCGAGCCGCATCGTCTTCGATCGATATGGGCTCGTGCTGGTGCCGGGCATGGCGGTGCTCGCCGCCATCGGTTGGGATCGCTGGCTCGGGTCGGGGACTGCGAGGGTGAGGCGTGCGGGCCAGGCAGCACTCGTCGTCTGCGTCGTCAGCTCGCTGGTCACGTTGTGGCGCGCCGAGCGCACGGCCGCCGAAACCGACGTCGATGTGCTCGTGAAGCGGTGGGTTCTCGAACATGTGCCAAACCGACGTCGC
>JBPYEE010000125.1:0-3693 GCA_051985095.1 Vicinamibacterales bacterium
GCGCCACCCACCACCATGAATGACTGGACAATCTGCGGATGGTAACAGGAAAGAGTGCTAAAGTCGCGTTTCCGAGGAGGCTCGCCCGTTCATGACCGTTCGACGAACCGTTGCGCTAACGGCTGCGCTGGCCACGCTGATTGCCCTGCCGCTCGCCGCTGACTGGCCCATCACCGAAAAGATCGACCTCGACAGTATCTACCGGATTAAAGAAGAGGGGCTGCAGCGGGCGAAAGTGATGGAGCTCGAGAGCTATCTGACCGATGTGTACGGACCCCGGCTGACGAACTCGCCCGAAATCAAGGAAGCCGCCGAGTGGGCGCAGAAGACGATGCGGGAGTGGGGGCTCGTCAACGTACATACGGAACCGTGGCCGTTTGGCCGCGGCTGGCAGAACAAACGGACCGTCGCCCTCGCGATGACGCCGCGCGCGTATCCGCTGATTGCGTATTCCAAGCCGTGGACCCCTGGCACCAGGGGACCGGTGACGGCCGAGGCGGTCATGGCGATCATCACCAGCGAGACCGACTTCGCCGCCTGGCGCGGCAAACTGCGGGGCAAGTTCGTGCTGACGACGCCGCTGCGACCGGTGCCGGCACATTTCGACGCACCCGGTCATCGGTACACGGAGTCCGAGCTCGCCGACCTCGCCAGGCAGCCGGCTTCCGGACGGGGACGCGGCCGCGGCGATTTCCAGGCGCAGCAGGACTTCAATCGGAAGCGGATGCAGTTTTTCCTCGACGAAGGCGCGACGGCATTGATCGACACGAGCCGCGGCGATGGCGGCACGCTGTTCGTGCAGGCGCCGCAGGGCGTCTCGCGCGATCCGAAGGCGCCGCTCCAGCTGCCGCAGGTGACGATCGCGGTCGAACATTACGGCCGCATTGCGCGGACGCTCGAGAAGAAGATCCCCGTCACCCTGCAGCTCGACATCGACAACCAGTTCTTCGACGACGATCAAAACGCCTTCAACCTCGTCGCCGACCTGCCCGGCACCGACAAGGCCGACGAGGTCGTCATGATCGGCGCCCACTTCGATTCGTGGGCGAGCGGCACGGGCGCGACCGACAACGCCGCAGGGACGGCCGTGATGATGGAAGCGATGCGCATTCTGAAGACGGCGGGCGTCAGACTGCGCCGCACGGTGCGCATCGGCCTCTGGGGCGGTGAGGAGGAAGGCCTGCTCGGCTCGAAGGAGTACATCAAAGCGCATTACGGCGATCCGGCGACCATGCAGCTGAAGCCGGAGCATGCGAAGTTTGCCGGCTATTTCAACGTCGACAACGGGACCGGTCAGATTCGCGGTGTGTACCTGCAGGGCAACGAAATGGTCGCCCCGATTTTTCAATCGTGGATGGAGCCGTTCCGGAACATGGGGATGACGACGCTGGCGATCGCCAACACCGGCGGGACCGACCACCTCTCGTATGACGCCGTCGGGCTGCCCGGCTTTCAGTTCATCCAGGACGAGGTGGAGTACAACTCGCGCACGCACCACTCGAACATGGACGTGTACGAACGCGTCCAGCCGCAGGACATGATGCAAAACGCGACGATCGTGGCTGCCTTTGCGTTCAACGCGGCGAACCGCGAGGAGAAACTGCCGCGCAAGCCGTTGCCCAAACCGCAGCCGCCGGCCGGCCGGGGCACGGGACAGGAATAGCGCGCTCCGGTCAGCTCACGGTCCGCCCCGCGCGTGCGTAGGTCTCGGCCCAGGCGCGGAGCTGCTGCTGGCGCTCGCGCGCCTGCGGAATCTCGTCCAGCCGATCGCTCGGCCACGGCAGCCGATAGGTCCAGTTCGTCTCGTCGCGGCTGCCCGGTTCGTTGATCCGGTCGCGCCAGCCAAAGACGTCCTGGATTGGCAGCAGCACCAGATCGGACCCCGACCCGAAGAGCGCCTCGAGAATGATGTCGCGCACCTGCGGATCGAACGGCGCCGTGTTCAGGTCGGCGCCTCGGGCAATCCGCTGAATCGTCGGCAACCGGCTGATTTTCGCCCGGTCGTCGGCCGAGGTGCGCGCCCACCAGGTCGCCAGCGGCTCGGTATCGTGAGTGCCGGTGGTCGCAACCGACGCGGCCGGGTACTCGATCGGGTCGCGAAACGGCTGGCCTTCGGTGTGCCAGTAGCGCTCCCACCGGAAGACGCGAAAGCCGGCGACTGCGAGCCGCGCCAGGGACGCGCGGACGAAGTCGGGCACAGTGCCGAGGTCCTCGGCGATGATCTCGGCGCCCGGCGCACGAAAAACCGCGAGCACGCGCTCGCCGAGCGCCAGCTGCGAGGCTTCGTCGGCCGGCGTGAAGAACGGTCGGCGGCCGTTCTTGGGATTCCCGTACGTGCGATAAAAGCCGACCAGATGATCGACGCGGTAGCCATCGAACAGATCGGCGCTGCGGCGCGCACGCTCCCGCAGCCAGCGAAAATCGTCTCGCGCGATGACGTCCCATCGATAGAGCGGCATCCCCCAGTCCTGGCCGGCCACGCTGAACGCGTCCGGCGGCGCGCCCACGGTGACGTCCAGGCTGAACTGCTGCTGGCGCCCCCAGACGTCGGCGCTGTCGCTGTCGACCATGAACGGCAGATCCCCGAACAGCTGCACGGCGCCGGACTGCCGGCGCGCGTACAGCCACTGGCTGGCCGCGATCCACTGCAGGTACTGATAGAAGACCACGTCACGTCCGAGGTCGCGACGCGCCCGATCGATGGCGGCCGGCTCGTGCGCCTGCAACTCGCGCGGCCACTCGAGCCAGGGCCGTTCGTGGTCCCGTGCATGCACGGCCCGGAACAGGCTGTAATCCTCGATCCACCACGCCTGCTCGCACACGAAGGATCGCATCGCGCGCGCGCGCGCGGTGCCGCGCTGCCACTCGTCGTCGTAAAACCGATCGAAGGCGCGGCGGAGGGCGGTGTACTTGAGCCGGCGAACGGTGGGGTACTCGATCCGGGGCGCTGCGCGGGCATGCGCCAGCGCCGTGCGATCGTCGTCGGTCAGCGCGGCTTCGCCGCCCACCGCCGCGAAGTCCGGCACGTCGGTCACGCGGATGAAGATCGGATCGATCGCCATCGCGCTGATCGCCGAGTAGGGCGACTGCTGATCCGGCGCCATCTCGTTGATCGGGAGCAACTGCAGAACGTGCGCACCGGCGGCGGCAAGCCATGCGCTCACCCACGTCACGTCGCCGATGTCGCCGATACCCCAACTCGTGGTCGAAGGACAGGCGAAGAGCGGGATGAGCAAACCCGCGCGGCGGCTCATTTGCCTGACACCAAGCAAGCACAGTGCCGCAAGAGTCGGGACACGCCGTCGGCAAACGCCTGGGGCTCCGGCAGCAGACTGACGATCACGTACGCTTCCTGCGGAAAGTCAAAAAAATATCCGGGGTGCGTCAGGACACCCTCGTCGGTCAGCAGCCGGATCACCAGCTCCTCCTCCGCTTCGACTGCCGGCACCTGAACCACGCCGTACCAGCCGGCCTCGCTGGGCAAGACGCGGCACGTCGGCACGCGGGCGACGGCTGACCGGAGAACACCGTAGTTCGCGACGACGCGCTGGGCGATGGCGCGGCGGATCGGCGCCCCCTCTTCGAGGAGCCGCGCGGCGCCCAGCTGGATGGGCGTCGAGACGGACAAGTAGGTGTCACAAATCAGCTCGAGTCGGCCGAGACCCGCCGCCACGAGATCAGACGGCCCCGCGG
>JBPYEE010000126.1:0-4885 GCA_051985095.1 Vicinamibacterales bacterium
CCCTCGCCGGCATTCGTCGCGCCCGCAAGACCATCGACGTCTTGATCTTCCGGCTCGACCGCCTGGAGATAGCGCGCGAGCTCGAAGCCGCGGTCGCCCGCGGCGTCCACGTGCGCGCGCTGACCGCGCATCAGAATCACGGCGGCACCAAGAGCCTGCGAAAGCTGGAGATGGCCCTCCTTGCCGGCGGGGTCACCGTATCGCGCACCGCCGACGACCTCGTCCGCTATCACGGCAAGATGATGATCGTCGACAGCAAGATCCTGCACGTGTACGGGTTCAACTTCACACAGCTCGACATCGACAACAGCCGCAGCTTCGGCGTGGTGACCAAGAACCCCCGGCTGGTCGCCGAGGCGATGAAGCTGTTCGAAGCCGATTTCGAGCGGCAGCCCTACACCTCCCGCCATGAGCGGTTCGTCGTCAGTCCCGAGAATGCGCGCGACCAGCTCGCCACGTTCATCAGGGCCGCCCGGCGGGAGCTCCTGATCTACGACCCGCACGTCTCGGACGAGGCGATGCTCCGGCTCCTGGTCGATCGCCAGCGGGCGGGCGTGGAGGTGCGGATCATCGGCAAGTGTGACGACAAGTGGGACCTGGCCCACGAGCGGTATCCGGGCAAGCGCCTGCACGTTCGCGCCATGATCCGGGACGGGCGGCGGGCCTTCGTCGGCAGCCAGAGCCTGCGGAAGCTCGAGCTCGAACGGCGCCGCGAGATCGGGATCATCGTCAACGACGCAACCGTCGTCCGCGAAATGCGCGAAGTGTTCAGACGCGACTGGGCCGAGACCGCCAGCGGGCGCAAGGAGCTGAAAAAGGCCGACAAGGCCGAGAAACCGGAAACGGCCGACAAGCCTCAGAAGGCGGACAAGAAAGAGGAGAAGGAACTGGCGGTCGCGTCGTAGCTGCCCGGCGGCGCCTACCGCCTCGCGGCGGTCGACTCCGGGCCGCCGACCGGCGACCGGGCGCCATAGGGGGCCGCGTTGCGCTGCGGACGGCGCCAGAAGTCCATCGTCGAGACGCGGTGCACGCAGCCGACGGTGCAGTACGGGGCGCACGGTTTCGGCGTCGCGAACTCGCGCCGGATATCGTCGACCGTATAGGTGTCGAGGGGCACCGCCGGATAGCCGCGCTGCTGCGAGCAGTAATGTACGAGGCCGTCCTCGCAGATGTACAGATAGCGGGCGCCGGCGCGACAGCGCCACGCGTTCGGCCGTCCGTCGGCGAGGTTGTCCTGAAACCGCCGGATGCCGGAATACAGATTCTTCAGGACCTGGCCGGGGCCGTTGATCGCCGCCGAGACGTCGTCATACACCTGGCGTTCGAGCGGCGCGAGCGGCTTCAACCGGCCCCGACCGTCATGGATGATCCCGATGGAAGTGGAGAAGCCAAGCTCGCGCGCGCGGTTATTGATCGTGCGCGCGTCTTCGGGGTTCTTGATCCCGCCGCCGAGCACCGAATTGATGTTCACGTCGAACGCCGCATGGGCCTTCAGGTCCTGCAGCTTCTTGTCGAGGATGCGCAGGCTCTTCTTGGAGACTTCGTCCGGTTCGACGTTGTCGATGCTGATCTGCAGGAAGTCGAGACCGGCGGCGTTGAGCGCCTGAATGCGTCTCGGGACCAGGAAGTAGCCGTTCGTGATCAGGCCGGCCATCATGCCGCGCGATCGAATGTGGACGATGAGATCGTCGAGATCGGGGTGGAGCATCGGCTCGCCGCCGCTGAAGGCCACGACCGAGGTGCCGAGCGCCTTCAGCTTGTCGATGCGCCTTTTCAGGACGTCGGTCGGCACCGGCGGCGACACCTTGTCGTACTCGTTGCAGTAGCCGCAATCGATGTTGCAGCGGCGGATCGGGATGATCTGCACGAGCAGCGGGTGGGCCGTGTGGAGAAGTCCGCGCACGAATTCCCGCGCCGATCGTACCTGACGGCTGACCGTGGTCAGGACTGGCAAGCGGAAGATTATAGCAAGCCGCCGGTTTCGACGGCCGGCCTCAGCTTGCGCACCTTCGCACCCACACGCAGCGATCCGTTGTAGATCGGTCCGATGGGAATGAACCCGAACAGGTCGTGGCGCGCCACCGCCGCGAACGCGGCCGACGCGACGCAGCCGCATTGACTGCAGTCGGGCGTACCGCCGAACTGGCACGGCGTGATCTTCGTCGTCAGATCGGCCGAGATGGTCGTTGTCGACTTCGCGAACACGCATTCATCCGGCGAGCTCGGCGGCTCGGCGTACACCTCGATCAAGCCGTGCGGCAGCGCCAGCTTGGGGTACTTCAACCGGAGCGCGAACAGGTCGGCGACCACGCGCGCGCGATCGGCGGGCCGGAGCCGCTCCGCCGACACCTCGCCGATCTGCGGCGTGTACAGGCTGTACCACACCTTTTCGACGTCTGGCCGCGCCGTCCAGAACCGCAGGAATTCGTCGAAATACCCTTCGCGGTTCACCTGCTGCCGCGTCACGGTACTGTGCACGGTGACGCGGTGGCCGGCAATGTGCTTCAAGATCCGGTCGTAGGTCGCCGGTTTGCGCCGCTCGTCGTGCTCCGGCTGGAGGCCGTCGATCGACACGACGATCGACAGGCGGAAGAGGCCGCGCCACTCCTTCGGAATCTCCCGGACCGCGCTCGTCACGAGCTGCGTGTGGATCCGGCGTTTCGCGAGCTCCGGCAGGATGACCCCCAGCTCGCGATAGCGGACGAGCGGCTCACCCCCCACGATCGACACGTGCAGCGGTCGGTGGAGGTCAATCAGTTCGAAAAACCGGTCGATCAGCTCCTGACCCTTGAAGTCGCGCACCTGCCGCAGCGTGAGGTTGCCGCCCAGATGGTCGTCGCCGTACGCGTAGCAGCCGGGACATCGCAGCGGGCATTCGCGGGTGATTTCGATTGAAAGGACTGGCCTGTACCCGATGAGGATGCGTCCCCACGCAGCAATAACCCCTTCCATTTGTCCACTATAATCCGTGACGCCATGAAACGCCGAACCGTCCTGCAGGGAATCGTCGGGACCACGGCGTCGTTCCCGGCGCTGTCCCGGCGCCTGGGTGCGCAGGCCGCCCGGCCGCGCGACCTCACGCCCGAAGCCATTGCGCTGCTCCACGAAATCGCGCCGACCGTGCTGCCGTCGGCCCTCGGCCCGGCGCGCACGCGCCGCGTCGTGGACCAGTTCGTCGCCTGGACGCGCGGCTACCAGGAAGGCGTCGCGTTGTCACACGGGTACGGCCATCCGCGCTTGCAGAAAAGCGGGCCGACGCCGGTGCCGCTCTACCTCGCGCAGCTTGCCGCCCTGGACGGACAGGCGCGCGCGCAGGGCGGGCGATGGCAGTCGCTGAACCGCGACACGCAGCGCGCCCTGCTCGACACCGCCTTCATGCAGGCGAATGTGCGCAATCTGCCGCCCCGACCGCTCGGACAACACGTGGTGGTCGATCTGATGGCCTTTTATTTTCGCAGTTCGGAGGCCAACGACGATTGTTACCGCGCGATGATCGGCCGGGAGACCTGCCGGCCGATCGCGATCACGATCCGAAAGCCGGAACCGTCGAAATAACTGCCATGGCCGTCCATGAATGCGACGTGCTGATCATCGGTGGCGGGATCACCTCGGCGCTGTTTGCGCAGAAGCTGATGGAGCTTCGTCCCGCGCTCCACCTCACTGTGGTCGAAGCGGGGCAGTCGATTTTCGACGCTGCCAATCGCGGGCACTACCGCGAGCGCGCCCTCGCGTACGGCGAACACCCGTGGCATGACGACTACATCGAAGATCAGCAGGCGACCGGCATCATCTCGATGACCATGGCCGTCGGCGGCCTCGCGCTCCACTG
This sequence comes from Vicinamibacterales bacterium, assembly GCA_051985095.1. GTDB lineage: Bacteria > Acidobacteriota > Vicinamibacteria > Vicinamibacterales > CAVVIG01 > Gp6-AA45. The sequence goes on from JBPYEE010000126.1 coordinate 3,830, forward strand.
GGGCGGCGCCTGTAATCGGTTTTCGGAAGAAGACCTGCGCCTGCGCTCCCTGTACGGGCTCGCGGTCGACTGGCCGCTCGACTGGGCGGAGCTCGAACGGTACTACTGTGAGGCGGAGCGGCGGTTGAACGTCGCCGGCGAGCCGAGCCCGCATCCAGAGGACCGGCGGTCGCAGCCCTACCCGCAGCCGCCGATTCCCCTGTCGTACAACTTGCAGCTCCTGAAGGCCTGGGCCGAGCGCAGCGGCATCAAGTTCGTCGGCCTGCCGATGGCCCGCAACCTCACCCCCCACGACGGCCGTGGGGCGTGCTGCGTCTACGACACGTGTGGCGAGGTCTGTCCGTCCGGTGCGCGCTACTCGCCCGATTTCACCTTCCGGCAGTTGCTGCAGCCGAAGAAGATCACCTTGCACGACCGCACCCTCGTGCGTCGCCTCGCCGTCGACGATCGCGGGACGACCGTCGTCGCCGCACACGGCGTCCATCAGGACCGGCCGGCCGATCCGATCGAATACCGCGCGAAAACATTTGTGATCGCCTCCGGGTACTGCTGGAGCTCGCATCTGCTGCTGTTGTCGGCGAGCGCGCGGTTCCCCAACGGCCTCGCCAACAGCTCCGGACTGGTGGGGCGCTACATGAATGGCCACCGATTTCTCAACGCCACGGCGACCATCGACGATCAGACGTTTCCGGGTCAGAACATGACCCACAGCCTGATTTCGCGCGAGTTCTTCCGGTGCCGGCCCGACCGCCCGTTCGTCCGGCACGACACGCGCGTGTGGGAGAGCTCGTCGGGCCGCGATCCGCGGCTCCGCACGCCCGATGGCCGCCTGCTCCTGGGCGATGAGCTCATGGAGGACTGGCGATCGCGAACGAAGGGGAGCTCCGTCCGCCTGCGGGCGTATGTCGACGTCCACCCCTCAGCCGACAGCCGGCTGACGCTCGATCCAAGCAAGAAGAATCGGTACGGCGATCCGATGCCGAAGATCGAGCATCGCTTCGATGAGTCGACGCGTGCCCGCCAGCCGGCCACCAACGACCACGTGTTCGGCGTCTT
>JBPYEE010000127.1:0-5819 GCA_051985095.1 Vicinamibacterales bacterium
GAGGCGATCACCGGGGCGCGTTCGTACCAATTACCCACCCCGCCGGAGCGCGCGTGTCTGGTGCTGGCGCGGCTTGCGGGCAGCAAGCTCAGGGCCGCGCTGGTGAAAGCCTTCATCAACGCGATCACCTTCTTTCCGATTGGGTCGGTCGTTCGCACCGATCGCGGCGAACTCGCCGTCGTCGTCCGCACCAATGACAACGACCCGCTTCATCCGGCCATTGTGCCGGTGTCAGAGCAACTCACACCCCTGGGCGCCGAGATCGATACACGAAGACGGGACGGCAACGGTGCCTACGAACGGCACGTCGTCAAGACGGTGGAACCGAGCGATGGCGCGCTGGTGGCGCGTCTGCTGCCGGCCGCGTGACGGGTCAGTGCGTGATCGCGGAATCGAAGAACTCGAGGTAGCCGTCGAGTTCGCCCTGTTTGACGTCGGTAAACTCGACGCCGGCGCGATACAGCGCTGACTGGCTGCTCGGCTGGTGTTCGACGATCACCCACACGACCCGGCCGGAGCAGGCGACATTGCCGGTGTCCGAATCGAGCACCAGACGGACGGCGCTGTTCGGCCGCATGGCACGCGGCGACAGCACCTGGGCGCCGAGCGTTGACAGATCGACGAGCATCCCTTCCACGTTGTCGACGACGACCGTGGTGCCGTCGAGCATCTTGACGCGCCGGGCCTGTCGCTGTTTTGGTGGCGCCGCCGGGTCGGTCACCGACGCCGTCGATTTGACCTGCAGCCGCGCCTTCACGTAGTGCGCCAGAATCTCAGCGACCGGCGCCGCAATGCGATCGGCATCATCGGCGATCGGCCCCGGGCGACTCTCGGCGTACAGCATGGCCGTGCCGCGGCCTTTTGCCACGATGGGCAGCGCGATGGCGTAGCGAACCGGTTCGCCGAGCACCCCGATCGTCGTCGTGGACGAAACCGGACTCCACGCCGCGGCTGCCCGCGCCAGCGGCGACTCGGGGGGAACGCGAAGCACCGTTTTGGGCTCGAGCGGCGGATCAAAGCCGCGGCTGCGCCAGATGGTGAATCCGATCGGGTCGGTCGAGCAGAGGACGACCCGCGAAAACCGCTGCGCGAACTGGTCGACGAGCGTCGCCAGCACGTCGGTGCCCGTCGTCGAGTCGGCCAGCAGGGACAGGGCACGTGCCACCTGGCCAAGCACCGCGGCGGCAGAGTCCGCCGGTGCCGCGCCGGCCGCCGCGTGCTGTTGCTCCAGCGTTCGCACGCGCTCGTGCGCGTGCTGCAGCTCGAGCCGCAGGTGTTCGAGGTCGGCCGAGGCCTGCTGCAGCCGTTCATTCGCCACGCTCAGCTCACCCACGGCCGCCTGGTGGCTCTGGATTTCGTCGTCCAGCCGCGCCCGGGTGAAATCGACGGGCACCTGCGCCGCGTCACACAGCCGCTCGACGGCGCCAGTCACGTCGGGATGGGGATCGTCGCTCGCCAGCGACTGGTCCAGGAGTGCGAGCTGTGCGCTGATCGCCGCTCGGAGGGCCTCGATCTCTCGACGCGCGGTCGCCACCGCCTGGTTACGGCTGGCGGCGGCGAGTGCGAGTGCGTGCCCACGGACGCTCGCGGCAGACCTCTCGTTCATCGATGAAGACGCCAACCGTAGCCGGCAAGTGACGTGCCGTCGATGCTTCCCGAGATTTCGCGGATTGAACCGAGACCCGGCAACCCGGCGCCGTCACGGTTGAAATCCACTGACGATTTCGTGCGCTGACCGCGCGCCGTCCGCGGCTACATCCCTGGCATGGACAGGAGCTCGAACACCTCGATTGACGCCCCCGGGGCGCGATGGTGCGGGTGCGTTTTCAGCAGGTCGGTGACGGCGTCGCGGGAATCTGCCTGCAGAATCGAGAATCCTGCGATCGGGCTGGCGCTCGGGCGAACGGCGGCCGCCTGCACGTTCGCCGCGTTGCCCAGCGGAGCTCCGAGATCGACGATCGCGGAACCGGCATCGCGCGCCCAATTCTTCCAGAGATCCATGCCGGCCTTCATCTGCTCCGGCGATGCCGACGCCATCTGCTGGGACGCCGGGACAGACGACCCATAGAGTACGAGGAATTTCTTCATCGACAGCCCTCCTGCGTGGCGTCGACGCTATCACGCGCGCGGCGCGAGGGTGCCGGCAAACCTGACGGTTGCCGCGTGAGGCGGCGGGCCGGTCAAGAATCCGGATCGTGGCGATTGAACATGACCGCTGACGAAGCGCGACTGTTCGCCGGCGGTCATCGGCCGACGCGGGCGGCCGCCCCGTCCGGGCAGTCTCACCGCGGCGGACCGTCCGCCGCTGGCGCCGACCGCGCCGGTGTGCGGGCGAAATCGACGGCGGTGGTATTTCCGCCGCACAACACGATCCCCACGCGCTCGCCGGCACGCGGCACGTACGCGCGTGACGCCAGCGCGGCAAACGCTGCGGCCCCGCCGGGCTCCGTGACGATCCGAAGCGCCGTCCACAGCAGCGCCTGCGCCTGCTCGATTGACTGGTCTGACACGAGGAGGACATCGTTGATCCGCCGCTGCGCCAGCGGGAACATCAGCCGCCCCACCTGGCGCGGTGCGAGCGAGTCGGCGGCGATGCCGCCGGCCGGGCTGTCGACGGGCTCGCCGGCCGCCAGTGCGCGCGTCAGTGTGGGCGCGCGCTCCGGCTCGACGCCGATAATCCGGACAGGCGTCCCGGTCGATTCCGAAAACCATGCCGCAATGCCACCGATCAAGCCGCCGCCCCCGACGGCGACCAGCAGCGTGTCGAGCGTTGCCGTCTGCTGCTCGAATTCGAGCGCCAGCGTGCCCTGACCGAGCAGGGTTTCCAGCTGGTCGTACGCGTGAATGCGCAGGGCACCGGTCTGTGCGGCCCAGCGTTCGCTCTCGACCAGCGCGTCCGCGTAGCGCTCCCCCGTGATCACGAGCTCCGCGCCGTGGCCACGGATCTTGTCGATTTTTTCCTGGGAGGCGACGGCGGGCACGAAAATGCGGGCGGGGACGCTCAGCTGTCGCGCGGCAAAGGCGACGGCAACGCCGTGATTGCCGCCCGACGCGGCGACGACGCCGGCCGCCGGCACGGGGCGAGACAGGAGATTTGCAAACGCACCCCGCGTTTTGAACGAGCCGGCGTGCTGGCATAATTCCAGTTTGAAGGCCAGCGTGGCGCCCGCGACGCCGACGTCGCGGCCGGAGACCTCGAGGACCGGCGTCCGGCGGATGTACGGCCGAATCAGCCGCTCGGTCGCGGCGATGCGAGCCGGCGTGAGGTCGCCGACGGCGCCGGTCATGGGGTTCAGGAAATGATTGTAGTAAGACGATTCGCCAACTGTCTATACGTGATCGCGTGGGCGATGGCCGGCGGCGCCGTGCTGGCCGGCCAGGCGACGCCCTCGGATGCGGCGAAGGTCAGGAATCCAATTGCGCCAACAGCAGAATCGATCGCCGCGGGCCGACAGGTGTACCAGCGGCGCTGCGCGTCGTGCCACGGCGCGAGCGGCGCCGGCGGCCCCGGGAATGACCTGATTCCGGCGGCGCCGAGCCTGATCGACGATCAGTGGGATCACGGCTCGACCGACGGCGAGATCTTCGACAGCATCAAGAACGGCATCCCGCCGGAGTTCAACATGGTTCCGTGGAAAGACACGTTGACCGACGACGAGATTTGGAACGTCGTGAACTACATCAGATCGATCGCCAAAAAGCCGTAGCGGCCGCTACTTCGCCAGCGGATCCGGTCGAACCTGGAACTTCAGGAGCTTGCTCGTCGCGCCCTTGCCGCCCTCCATGTGAAATGGCGCGCGCGTCGCGTACGTCGTGTACAGCCCCTTCCCCTTCCAGCCGGCGCTCGAGTTGTCGATGCGCCCATCCATTCCCTTCGCGAAAAACCCCATCGGGTACGGAACGCGGAACATGACGAACCCGCCGTCGACCAGCGCCAGCAGCCCTTCCGACAGATTCGCGGTGACGATCGGGACATCCTTGCCGACGCCGAGCAGGTCGAAGCGATCGACGAAATCGTAATACGCCGATTCGGCGCTCGCGCTGTCGGCGGCGCCCTTGTAATTCGGACCGGGCAGCGGGTAGAGCGTCCATCCTTCGGGGCAATGCTGGCCAGTCGCGGTCGGACCCTTCAGCGGACCCTTGCACTTCGTGCGGTCGAAGCTGGCCAGGTGTCCGCTCGACAGCACCGTCCACACCACGCCTTTGCTGTCGACGTCCATGCCACGGGGCGCAAACCCTTGACGCGTCGCCTTGGCGTTGTTCCATGGCACCTCGTAGTACTCGGCAAGCGCCGTGTCCGGCGGATGCGCACCGGGCACGAAGCGAACAAGCGCGCCGGGCATCCCCTGGACGGAACCCCAGACCGAGCCATCGGGCGCGGGCGAGTCGCCGTAGAACTGGACGTTGATCCGCCGGTCCTTGCCCGGATCCGCCGGCTGATTGGGTTCGGTGTAGGCGTCGCGGGTCCCGTTCCCGTTGTTGTCGAGGACGAAGGCACTCCAGCCCTGCGCCTGCTTCTCGTCATGCGTCTTGTCCCAGATCTTCACGTCGAACCAGCCCTCGACGCCGGCCGGCCCGAACGACGACCAGAGCACGTCATTGTCATCGAAATTGATGTGGCCCCAGCTGAAACAGGTGTCGATCGTCGTGAGCTGTTTGGTCTTGGGGTCGTACATCTCGAGCCCGCGGCCACTCTGCTTGATCGGGAACGCCTTGGCCGACGGGTGGCTCGACCCGGCCTGGCACCAGGCCGGCGTCTCCGCCTTGCGGATGCGCGCCGCCGCCCAGACGCGACCCTGTTTGTCCATCGCGAAACTGTGAACGGTGGTCTTGCTGTTCCAGATCGCCTCGTCGCCCCAGTACGGCGACGCGGCAGCCGGCGGCTGATCGGCGGAACTCGGCGTCTCCGGATCGCGGACGGTCAGGTTGATGCGGGAGGCCGTGTTCGTTTTCTGATCGATCACCGGCAGATAATCGCCGCTCTCCTCGAGCGCGCCGTACACGGGCCCGTTGGCGTTGACGGTTGGATTCCGCTTGTCGCTCGCGATTTCGTCGTGCAGGTACGTCTTCGGATCCGCCCAGTCCCACATCGTGATGACGACGTTCCGCTCGCGGCCGCGCGGCCGTTGGGGCGTCGTTGACGGCAGCTCGCCGCCTGCGATTCGATCGGTCCAGTCGGCGTACATCGCCAGTACGCGCTGACGGCCGACCTGGGTGAACCGCGCGCTCATGCCGCCGCCGGCCTGCCCCGCCTGGATGCGGCGATCCCACGCGGCTTTCGAGTTCGGCGCAGCGCCAAGGATGCTTTTGGGAATCGTCCGCGTGGCCTCGCCGCCGAGCTGATGGCACCCGGTGCATCCGTCGGTGTTGACCACCTGGCGGATCCACTCACCCTGACTGTGAATGTTCGGCGAAATCCCATTTCCCTTCTCACCGGTGCCCGGAAAGTCGGTCTGCGGCGGCACCTGCAGAAGGGCGAACCAGTACTGGGCCGGGTAGTACGCGGCCGCGGCGCGTTTGTCAGGCGCGGCGGTCGCCTTGAGGTTCACCAGACTGCCCGGCCTCGCTTTCACTTTCGCTGAATCCACGAGGCCATAACCGCGCACCCACACGTCATAGTCGGCGGCCGGCAGATCCGGAACGACGAAGCGGCCGCGATCATCGGTCACCACGCTCTTGATCAGGCGCGTCGGCAGCGTGCGCGTCTCGGCGATCACCCAGACGCCCGCTTCTGGCCCCTGGGCACTCGTAACCGTCCCTCCGATGTCATCGTTGTCGATGGCGACCGATCCGCCGGCGGCCGATTGTGGCTGCGCGCG
>JBPYEE010000128.1:0-11993 GCA_051985095.1 Vicinamibacterales bacterium
TTTTGGTCGTGCGCTTGAGCGATTGTTCCGGCCGTTTGGGGTGTTTATTTCCAGCTGCATAAAATCGCGGCGCTTTTCGCAGTTTCTGGGAGGGGTCGTGTCTCTCGGTCTGTTGCGTCGCACTTCAACGCGTGCTGCAGTGCCTCCGCCTTTGCTTCCGTTCTGGTCTGGGTCGAGGACGGCTGTCGCCTGATCACGCTCCAGACGCCCACGAAAGTGTCGGGTGGCAAACGGTTACTGACCTCCGTCTTGCCCCACTAGGCATGGCCGGCGCTCTGTCGCGTCCCCCCGGCTCGGCTGAGCAGAGGCTCGTTCTCTTCTCGCTGAGCCGAGCCGGGAGTGCGGTGGCCACGCTTAGGTGAGGTGCTGCCGGCGCGCCGCGCGCAATGTCTCAGCCTTGGCACGCTGCTCGGGTGTGAGGACCTTCAACATCTCGGCCCGCACGTGAGCTCGAGCCACCGCTATATCGGCCTGCACGGATGCGAGCTGGGCAGACTGTCGGCGAATAGCTGCGTCATCCACCGCGTTCGCCGTAATCGCCTGTCTCAGCGACTGCCGCGCTTCCATCGCGCGCTTTCGAAGCGCCTGCCAATCGTTCTTATGCGACTGCACGACCGCGCGTAGTTGCTCCTTCTGCGCAACCGACAGTCCAAGCTGCTGGGCCATGGCGCGGAGTCGCATAGGCCCATAGAGACCGGCCACCGTTCGGCGGTGTGTGCATGCTGTGCGCCCGCCGGCGGTGGTGGTCTGCGCGAGCGTTGGCACTGCCGCCGCCAGCGTGCCAACGAGGGTGAGTGCGCTCACCCCGGCAACCGTACGATGAATGAACGTTGTCATATATTCCGCTCCTTTACTCACGTATCTCAACGAACCAGGGTCGCCATCCATACTGGATTCCGTCCGCTTCGGTTGAAAACCACCTACTCAACTCGCTATGTGTTGAACTTGGGCTGCAGGTTCAATGCCTGCGATTGTGTGAGTAATTGCTCGCTTGAGCCGTCACCCTTAACAGACGTTCACAAGCGGCATCCGTCAACAAACGTGAACAGATTTCTTACAAGGCTGTAATGACACCGCTCTGTCACAGCGATGCCACGAGGCGGCTGTGACCTGTAGTGATGGAATGGACTCTTCCCGAATATGCGGCGTCATCGTGCCAGGCAGAAACGGCCTCGGTGAAGGCCTCCGATGTGCACCACGGTTCCGGTCGACAGCGTTCAAAGACCTTGAAGTCGTCGTGCTGCGCCACGACTTGCGGTCCTGCGCCGACAGGTTCGGCGGCTGGGGCGACGGTCGTTTCGGAGATGTCGATGGCCCATTTTCTAAGGTCGATGCGAACGCGCGGCGCGCCCCAGACTGGATTGCTTCGCCGGATCGTTCGGATCAGCTGTCGGGCGCTGGCGCCGAGCGGAAGTCGACCGGGACGACGACGCGTTGAACGCCAGCGCCAGGCGAACAGACGCCGATAGGGCGACGACGGTGCGGTTGCACGAAGTGGCTCGTTCGCCGCCGGCCCGGCTCCAGGCGCGTGCGAGGAGGACCCAAAGCAGTCAGTCGGCATGATTGAGAGGGGGCGCGTGCCAGCGGCCTGCTGCTGCAGGGACCGCGAGCTGATGACGCAAGGCGAGCACCTGCGCTTCCAGGTTGGCTCGGGTTCGGACGCTGGTGCAAATCGTGCCGAAGAGGGCAATCAGGATCGGTCGGATCCGCGCACGACGGTATCAGCCGAGGCCCGCTCAACCGCCGCCAAGGTATCGAATCTCTGGTAGACAATCGTCCACCACCGACACAATGAAGGTTACGATTACGAGAGCGCTCAATCTCCAGCGCTTCAAGGGTTCGAGCGCCGCGGCAGCGGTTGTAACGGGCATCATATTGGGCTCATCGGGCTCGGTGGCGTGATCTTCATCGTCCACGCGCTGGTATATGTGTTCGAGACGTCGCAGCATGACACCCAGGGGCCTCGCTGGCGACCCTCCTGCTGCCAGTTGGTTTGTTCGGGTTCCTGGAGTATTACCATCAAGGCCACGTTGACCTCCGCATCGCCGCATTCCTCGCGGCAGGGTTCACCTCGGCGTGTACGGCGGCGGACGGCTAGCTCAGGGCCTTCCCGATTTGATGTTGCGGCGCACCGTTCGCTGTCACCCTCGTCGTCATCGCGATTCGGATCTGGACGGGGCGGTGATCCCGCAGACGACATAGAGACGTGCATCCCCGACTGATCACGACGCCGTTCTTCACGATCTACACCTTCGGGGTGTTGCTGGCAACGGCGTATCTCGCGGCGCTCTGGTGGCTGGTGCGCAGCGCTCGCCGTGCCCATGTCGACGTCGAAGCGGTGACATCGCTCGGCACATGGGCGATCGCCGGCGCCTTGATAGGCGCCAAGCTGCTGCTGTTGGTCCGATCGATCGGTGAATCCGCCTCGTCCGCTACGGACCTGTGGTCATTGGTGAGCAGCGCGGGTGACTTCTACGGCGGCTTCATCGGTGGTGTTGTCGCGGCCTCGCTCTTCTTCTGGCGACATCGGACGCTACGCTTTTGGCTGGTTGCGGACCTGGCGGCGCCGGCGATCGCGCTCGGACAGGCGATCGGTCGAATCGGCTGCTTCATGGCCGGCGATGACTACGGGCGGCCGACGACCGTGCCGTGGGCCGTCACGTTCATGAACCCGGAGGCCTCTCGTATCGGCGGCGCCCCCCTGGGCGTTCCGCTCCATCCTGTGCAACTGTACGAATCAGTCGTATGCGCGGTGTTGTTCTTCGTGCTCCTGAGGCTGGAGCGCGGGCGACATCGCGAAGGTGACGTGATTCTCGCCTACACGATGCTGTACGCGGCGGCGAGGTTCGTGCTCGAGTTCTATCGCGGAGACACCGACCGGGGCTTCGTTTTCGGCGGACTCCTGTCGACGTCGCAGTTCATCGGCGCGATCATGTTTGTCCTCGCAGCGATCTTCTGGGTTCGCCGGCAGCGTGTAACACGTCGCGCGGCGGATCCGTCGGGCGTTGGTCGCAACAATCGCCGTGCGGAGTGACATCAGGACCGCACTCGCACCGGCCGGGTAGCACGAATCTCCACGGCGGAAGGGCGCCTGCGGCGAGCGGAATGGCGACGATGTTACCGGCGGGCCGCTTGAGGTTCTGAATCATCTTCCGGTACGTCGCGTCGCTCAATTCGATGATCCTGGCACGTGCAGGACCGCGAGCTGATGACGCAGGGTGAGAATCTCTGGTTCCAGATCGGCTCGGCTTCGGAAGCTGGCGCGAATCGCGCCGAAACGAGCAACCAGGATCGGCTACGTACGCGCACGACAGTATCGGAAAACGCGTACTGAATGTCTCATGGAGACAATCTTGAATACCGACGCGGGTGAAATCGTCGCTGCTCATCCTAATCTTGGTTCACCAGTGGAAACTTCCTCCCTGTTCTGAACCTCGAGCGCCGTGAGCGCCTTTCGGAGCCGCTCGTCAGCTTCGCGTGCGACGTCAGCGAGCGCCGGATTGTCACCGACGATACCAAGAGCCGCCAGCGGTGCCATCGCCGCGACGACCGTCGACGAGGGGTTCACCTCGTAGACGATCACGTTGCAGGGAAGCAAAAGACCAACCTCGAGCTCGGCATGCAATGCGCGATCAGCGAGGGGTGGGTTACATGCGCCCAGAATCACGTACTTTCGAAAGTCGCGATCGAGCTTGGCTTTCAACGTTTGCTTCACGTCGATGGCTGTCAGGACCCCGAATCCCTGAGATTTGAGTGCCTCGGTCGCTCGTGCGACGACGTCGTCGTACGCGGCGGGGATCGAGACCTTTAAGCCGTAGCGTGTTTCCTGCATTTGTCCCTCTCACACATTTCGATTGAGCGTCGGCCGACGTCCCACATCAGGTGATGCTGAATGACAACCGAGGGTGACAGCTATCGGTGATCGCATGAGCTTGGAAACGCCAATCTCCACGTGCCGCTGCTTCATCTGCAAGCCCACCTGCGGCATCGGGCGTCCGGGCATCCGAACGGTGTCACCGTTCGCGTGTTGATGCATCTGTAAAGCAGGACTGAGGCCAGGATAGGAAGATGCAGGAATTTCCACACCATTTGCGGTCACGGCGAGTAGCGCGTTGGAGAGTGATGTCAATTGAGCGTTGCCGCCTGTCGATCCTTCGTTCGGCATCTCCCGCCGAGCTCGACGGGCCTGGCGACCCGTGGCCGCCAGAGACGCTCCTCGTTGCCGCGGTCGGGGAGTGTTTGATTCCGATGTTCCGTGCAGGTCGCCTGTGCTTCGAGACTCCCATGAATATCGCTGAAGGTGTGCGCGACCCGAGTCCCGCGTCGCTCTGCGCCGCACGCGCACGGACGCGCTCCACTTCGCATCCCGATCGCAGATTAGTACGCCATACGGCTTCGCATCTGCCGTTGTGAGCGTCGGCACGATCTGGCGCATGAACGCTTCTGAGGTCTCGGGCGTCGTCAAAAGCGCCCGCACGCGCCACGTCGCGAGGTCAAGGACGATCACCGTGTAGAACGTCACGAGACTGCGCCACGTCCCGACCTCGGTGGCGAAGAAATCGGCCAGCGCGATCTCGCCCCGGTGCAGCCGCAGAAAGGTCTGCGTTGAGGTCGGACGTGTCGACGCCGGCGGCAGACCCCGGACTCTCCTGATCCCCGCGACTGTCGATCGCCCGACCTGGTGCCCGAGAGTCTTGAGGGCACCCTGAATCCGTGTAACAGTCGCGGCTCCAGAATGTGGCCGGGACGGGATTTTTGCTGAGTACCGGTGTATCCTGACTGTCAGCACTGACGCTGAACCAAGAGAGTCAAGATGGCGCGCGCGGTCGGAAGACATAGGCTTGCAGACTTGGGCTTTTACATCGTTGTCGTCTTCGTCGGCATCGTGGTATGGCAAATCCAAGGTTACATGACATTGTTAGACCAACGCCGCATCACGCAACAATCGCAAAGTGGTGTCATTGGGCCAGTTCTCACTCAGTTGGACAACGTTCAGGAACGACAGCTTGACGCGTACCTGGAAGTGAACCGCCTGCTTACTACGTTCGGGACCACTCTGTTGGGAGCTTTGGGCTTCTTGTTGATTGGTCAGCAAAGGGCTGGTACCTGGACTCGGCACCGGTGGGCGTGTTTCGTGGGCGTTCTCTGTGTGGCTGTTTCAATCTTCTTTGGCTATGTAGCCTATTTGTTCATCTTGTCGATGCTGCGTGACGGTATTTTTGATCTCACGTCATCCAACACTCATTGGGCTCAGCAAGCTCATTTTTATACATTTCTGGCAGGGGTCATTTTCCTTGCTGACTTTGTGTTCCACAATCTGCCAAAGGAGGGCGACCATGAGGAGGATCATGATCTCTCTCATGCCTGAAATGTTCCTCCTCTCGACCTTGCTGCTCCCATCTGTCTATTCCGCTCAAGTAACGCCGGCACTCGGCCGACTGCACATCACGTCGATGCCAGCCGGAGCAAATATTGTCATTAACGATAATCGGCGGCCTGAACTGACAAACGTGACACTAGTTGTATCACCTGGGAAATACGCTGTCCTGGTAACGGGCGGGCCAGGAAAGCTGAACTGCAGTAAGACAGTCCAGGTGTCGCGCGGGCAGACAGTTGACGTTGCGTGTCCATAGTTTCGCGCTGGAACCCTACTCCCCAAATACTCTTTCCCGCTGTTTCGCGCCTGGGCGGATTACCGAATTGCTACGAGCGTGCCGCATGATCCGGCGGACTGGCGGGACACGACGCGGCTCGAGTTCGGGGCTACCGCGAATCCGCAAGGAGGGCGACGAGGCTTGGAAGCATGCCGTGCACTCAATCAGCAGACAACGCACGGTACAGCCGACGTCCTTCGTGGCGTGAGTACTCGGGAACTCAAGCGAAAAGCATGGTCGCTGTGAATGTCTGACCGTTGAAGGCGAAGTATCGCTGGGGTCCGGCTCAGCGATTGAGGCGCTCGACTCGCCTGCCGTTCACGCGCACGTCGCGGACGACGAGATCCGTCACGTGTTCGAGCAAGCTGCTTTTCTCGACGCCGTCGAAGTCGCAGTTGATGACGCGAATATCGCTGATTGGCGCCTTGTCGAAGCCGCGCAGGTAGAGGGCATATTCGGCGCGGCGGCTCTTCAACCGTTCGAGGACGACGTGGCGCACAACTGGCGTGAACGGTCCCTTGTTGGCCTCTTCGTAATAGAAGTCGATGGTCACAGCCGCGCGGGCGACCTGACCGATCTCGAGATCTCGAACGAAGACGTCCTCGATCAGCCCGCCGCGCATCGCGTTGTCCTTGACCCGCACGGCGAAATCGAGTGCCGGGCTGTTGAGCCGGCAGCGCTCGGCAAAGACGTTCCGAACGCCACCCGAAATCTCACTGCCAATCGTGATGCCGCCATGCCCGTTCTTCATCGTGCAATCCTGGATCACGATGTTCTCGGACGGCGCGTGCAGCCGACGCCCGTCGGCGTTGCGGCCGGATTTAATCGCGATGCAGTCGTCGCCCGTGTCGAACGAGCAGTTGCGAATCAGGACGTCGCGGCACGACTCGGGATCGCACCCGTCGGTGTTCGGTCCGCCGGCGATCATTGCGAGATCGCGAACCGTTACGTTCGTGCAGAGGACGGGATGCACCTGCCACATCGGCGAGTTGCGGAGCGTGACGCCTTCCAGGAGGATGTTGCGCGAGCGGTAGGGTTCGATGAATTGCGGCCGCAGGTAGTGGCCGGGACCGAACCGCCGTTCACCAATTGGCGTGCTGCGCTCGACCATCGCCATCAGCAGATTCCGGTCGGCGTCTTGATTCGGTTGGCCGGCGCGCCAGCCACAGTTGGGCCGCCCCTTCCACGGCCACCAGTGTTCGCAATCGGCGTTGCCGTCCAACGTGCCTCGGCCGGTCACCGCGATGTCGTTTTGATCGAGCGCGTAAACGAGGGGCGAGTAGTTGAAGCACTCCATGCCCTCGAATCGCGTCAGCACGACGGGGTATTTCGACAGGTCTCGCGAGAACCTGATGGTCGTCGCCGCTTCGGCGAGATGCAGGTTGACGCGGCTCTTGAGCTCGATCGCGCCCGTGACAAACGTCCCCGCGGGCACGATCACGCGTCCGCCCCCGGCGCCGGCGCACGCCGCAATTGCCGATCGAAATGCTGCCGTGTTGTCCGTGCGGTCGTCGCCGACCGCGCCGAACGTCGTTACATCGAAGTCGCGCGGCGGAAACGACGGAGCCGTGATCCGCCGAAGGATGTCGGGCAGCGCCCGCCACGGGTCGCTGTCGGCAGACGGTGCCGCGATCGGCGGTTGCGGCCAGCCGCGACGTGGGGTCATCGCGGCGACCGCGCCGCCGGCAAGCGCCTTCAGTACGGTGCGCCGATTCGTCATGGGGTCGCGCTTTCTTCGAATGGGATGAAGCGGCCGCTGCAGGACGGCGGCACGCGCTCGAGACTGCGGCCTGCAACGATGACATCGGCGCCCGTGATCGGCACAGTCACGCGGCCCGGTCCGATCGCCACGCGCGCGTGCGAGGCGTGGATGATGGGCGCCAGGTCAAACCATACACCGTCAAATGACACGCCCACGCGGTGTCCCTCGTCCGCGCCCGCGATCGTCACGGTTCCACCGCCCTCGACGCCCACGTCACGCAAACGCACCGCCTCGAAGCGAGGGACCAGGGGGCCCGAACTGACGCGATCATAGAAGCTGTCAAGGATGATGGGATTCTTCACATTGCGAAGACAAATGTTCTGGTAGTCGATATCGTGCACGAACCCGCCCCGCGTGGCGTTCGATTTGATCCGGAGGCCGTTATCCGCGCCGTCGATTGTGATGTCGCGCACCGCGACCGCGCTGACGCCGCCGGTCGTCTCGCTGCCGATCGACAGTCCGTGCCCAGAGTAGAACCGGTTGTGCGCAACCGTGATGTGCGTAGCCTCGCCGCCGGCGGGCGCTTTGATCGCGACGTTGTCGTCGCCGCACCGGATTCGTGAGTACACAATGCTGACATCGGTGGACGACGAGGGATCGATCCCGTCGGTGTTCCGCGCGGTACGCGGCGTATCGATCGTGACGCCCCAGGCGGTAAACCCATGCGTGCGGCGGACCATCACATGAAAGTTTGCCGAATTGCGTAGCGTGATGCCGTAGAGGACGAAGTTGTCGGCGCTCTCCGCGACAATCAGCCGAGGCACGCTTTGACTGCCGCCCTCGCGCTTCGCGTCCTGTGCGAGATCCCACCAGGATTCGCGGCTGCCGGCGAGGGTCGCGCCGCCGCGTCCGTCGATCGCGCCTCCACCCATGATGGCTGCGTCGTGGCCGCCGACGTGAATGAAGGGACGGCAGCCGCGCCCGTCGCGGTCGACGCGCCCGCAGGTCCTCGGCGCCACGTCGAAGTCTCGAGGATCACGCGAGGCGATGAGCGTCGCGCCCGAGGACACCACGAGCGTGACGCCGGCTCGAAGCTCCAGCGGCGCAGAGAGAAACGCGGTGCGCGCGCCGGCGGCGCGGAGCTGGACGCCCGTGCCCGGTCGGCAGCCATCGATCGCAGTTTGAATGCGTTCGGTGTCGAGTGGCGAGTCATCTTTGGCGGCGACCTCTCCGCCCATGAGCGTCACACGCGCATCAAGGCTCCGACAGATTGGCGGAACCGTCGGCTCACGAATCGACCGGCGATCTTGCGCGTGCGCGGTGACGGCGAACGACAGGCACGCCGCCGTTATGCTCGACCCGCAAACCGTGTTCATCGTGCGGGTCCAGAGGCCAGCGCGATGCGCAGCGCCTCGCGGCTCGGCAAACCAAGGAACGATGCGGCGTTCCGGTAACACACGTCCTGGATCAACCGTCCCACGATCGCATCATCGTCGGGCAGCTCACCACGGTCGACGTCGGATCCGATCAGATTGCACAGCACGCGGCGGAAGTATTCGTGCCGCGGGTAGGACATGAACGATCGCGAATCTGTGACCATGCCGACGAATCGCGACAGCAGCCCGCTGTTGGATAGGGTGTTCAGCTGCCAGGTGATGCCGTCCTTCTGATCGAGGTACCACCACCCGCTGCCGAATTGAATCTTCCCAGGTGACGTGCCGTCCTGGAAACTGCCGATCACGGTGGCGAACACGTAGTTGTCCGCCGGGTTCAAATTGTAGACGATGAGCTTTGGCAGCGCATTCTCGCGATCGAGGCGGTCGAGATACGCTGCCAGCGCACGCGCCTGCGGCCAGTCGCCGATGGAGTCGAACCCTGTGTCGGCACCAAGACGTGTGAGCTGTCGCGAATTGGTGTTCCGTAGCGCGCCAAGGTGCAGCTGTTTCGTCCAACCCTTTTCGGCGTCCAGGCGGCCGAAGTGGAGCAGCATGTACGCGGCGAACGCGTCGGCCTCGTCCGGTGTGACCGTCGTTCCGCTGCGGACGCGGTCGAAGATCGCCGACGCCGCGGATGCGGCGCACGGGTTGCCAGCGCAGCGCTCGAGACCGTGGTCGGAGAGCCGGCATCCGGCGGCATGGAAGTCGTCGTGCCGTCGACCAAGCGCGCTGAGCAGATCGTTGAGTCGCGTAATCGAGACATCGGCGGCGGCTTCGAGACGGCCGAGCCAGTCGTTGAACCGACGCGGGTCGCGCAGGTCGACCGCGCGGTCCGGTCGATAGCACGGGAACACGGCCGTCCGCAGCGACGACGTTGCGAGTGCCCGATGATGGTCGAGTGCATCGGCCGGATCGTCAGTCGTACAGACTGTCTCGACGTTGAAACGGTCGAGGATCGCGTTCGCCGACAGATCTTGCTCGAGCAGCGCATTGGCGCGCGCCCACACCGACGGCGCCGTACGTTCGTCGAGGAGCTCCGTGATGCCGAAATAACGCACGAGTTCGAGATGCGTCCAGTGATACAGCGGGTTTCGGAGGGTGTAGGGGACGGTCCGCGCCCACGCGAGGAACTTCTCGTAGGGGTCGGCGTCGCCGCTGCAGTACCGCTCGTCGATGCCGTTGGCGCGCATCGCGCGCCATTTGTAGTGATCCCCCGCGAGCCAGATCTCGAACAGGTTTGTGAACCGGTGATTGGACGCGAGATCGACCGGCGGCAGATGGCAGTGGTAATCGACGATCGGTTGAGTCGCGGCAAACGTATGGTACAGACGTGTCGCGGTCGAGCCGTGCAGGAGGAAATCGTCGGTGATGAACGGCATAGCTAGCGCTGCACCCGCCCCGAGGCGTCGCCTGCGGCAAGCGCATCCACTTCGCCGACGCTGATGCGGTTGAAATCGCCGGGAATGGTTTGCTTGAGAGCGCTCGCCGCGACCGCGAACCGGAGCGCTGCGTCGAGCGGCCGCTCGGAGGCAATGGCATAAATCAGCGCGCTGGTAAAGCTGTCGCCGCCGCCAATCCGATCGACGAGTCGAATGACGTACCGCGGCCCGTGGTGCAGTGTCGCCGTGATCGCGTCCCACAGCACGGCGCTCCACGCGTTCTCGCTCGCCGACAGGCTCTCGCGCAACGTGATCGCCACGATCGGCGGCCCAAATTGACGGCTGACCTGTTCCGCCGCCTTCCCATAGGCGGATACATCGAGCTGTCCGCGCGTCACGTCCCCTCCGCCTGCGACCTCGACGCCGAGGACCGTTTGCAGATCTTCCTCATTCGCGACGAGCACGTCCACCTCGCGCATCAGGGGACGCATCACCGCCTGCGCGTCAGTCTCTGACCACAGCTTCTTTCGATAGTTCAGATCGACGCTGACGCGCGCTCCGGCGTGGCGCGCGGCGCGAACCGCGTGAGCCGTGGCGTCGGCGGCACACGAGCTGAGGGCGGGCGTGATCCCTGTCACATGAAACCAACCGGCCCCCCCCATGACGGCGTCCCACGCGATCGCTTCGGGCGACAACTCGCTGATCGACGAATTGCCGCGATCGTAGATGACGGTCGATGCACGCTGGCTCGCGCCCGTTTCGGCGAAGTAGATGCCGAGTCGCCGCCCAGTCCGGAGAACGGCGTCGGTTCGAACACCTTCGGCGCGCAGGGCGCGAAGCGCCGCGTCGCCGATCGCATTCGGCGGCAGCGCGCTGACGAAGTGGCTCTCGAACCCGAAGTGGGCCAGACTGACGGCGACGTTGGCTTCGGCACCGCCGAACGTTGCGGTGAGAAGGGGCGACTGGAGGATGCGCTCGAACCCGGGAGGACTCAGGCGCAGCATGATCTCGCCGAAGCAGACGACCTTCATCGGCCACCCCGTGCAGCGTGCACGTTCGCGACGAGGCGACGGGCGCGATCTGCGAGCGCGCGGAAGTCGCCGCGATCGACGAGCGCGGTGTCGACGAGCGCCGATCCAACCCCGACCGCCACTGCGCCGGCCGCAATCCATTCGCCCGCATTGGCGACCGTGACGCCTCCGGTCGGCACCAATCTCAAACGCGGCAACAGGGCGCGCATGTCCTTGATGAAGTGCGGTCCGAGCGTGGTCGCTGGAAAGAGCTTGATTACATCGGCACCCGCGTCGACGGCGTTGAAGATCTCAGTCGGTGTGAAGCAGCCGGGCATGCACGCCGCGTTCAGGTGGCGGCACGCGTTGACGACCGACCGCCGGAAAATCGGGCTGACGACGAATCGGGCGCCAGCATCGACGACGGCCCGCGCCGTCTCGTCTTCGATCACTGTGCCCGCCCCGATCACGCAGCCGGTCGGGAGATTCCGTGCGAGGTCGCCGATGAAATCGACCGCGCCGGGTACCGTCATCGTCACTTCGATGGCGCGAACTCCGCCCTCGGCGAGCGCGTCGACGACCGACCGGAGCCGCGCCGCGTCGCGTAGGCGGATAATGGCGACCACCCCGAGGGCCTCGATGGCTTCGAGGACCTCGGCGGAGGATGGTCGCGGTGTCGGCATGCGCGCCAACTTTACAATTGGCTTGACCAATTGGCAAGTCAAGTCGGCCGTTCAGACTTGACGGCCACCCGCGACGGTGGTATCCCTTCTGTCCGCTCGCAGGCATCATCGTGCGAAATTAAAATTGGT
>JBPYEE010000129.1:0-19529 GCA_051985095.1 Vicinamibacterales bacterium
AGACCTCCTGGCAATGGTTTGTAGAGTTCGATCGCGATCTGCGAAACCGGAAACGATATCGCCGCGTTCGGACCGTTTGAGGGCGTCAGCGAGGCGATGGCGAGTATCGGACTGCCGTCGTCGGGCACGTCCGCCATCGGCGTGCGCGGCAGCGCGCCAGGCGCGAGCAGCTTCTGCGCGGCCCGGTGCGTATCGCTGTAGTACCAGTTCAGCACTGCTTTCTTGTTCTCGAACCAGGCGAAAATCACCTGCTTGCCACTCGATGTGCGAGCAGTGTCGACACCGAGGCAACCGGGCGTGGCTTTGAGCGCACCGACGAGATCGGGCAAACCCGCCGGAGGCCCTGCAGGGGATTGCCCGGGATTTGGCTGGCCGGCCGCCAACGGCCGTCCGAAGATCAGGGCCACGAGGACTAGAACGCCGCCAACCTGACGTAACACGGTCATAAGCCCTCCCTGGCATGAATGATACGGAGGCGGGCTGGCAACAGTTCATGCCGTCTCCTGCCGGCCTACGGGACACGACGCGATTGCCCTCTGCGACAAACGACCAAGCTCTTGAGCTTCGCTAAGCCAGGTCATCGCCTGCCCGAGCGTTGTGCGGCGCGGCGGCCTGGTTCCGAGAAGCGCGCGGCGTTCTCGGCCTCACCGGGCGGTTGTTCGGAGTCGCCGCGGAACAGCCAATCAGATAACGGGAGTCGAGCAGTAAGACAGGTGCATCCAACCCGTGGCGGAGGGTGTCTAATAGGGAAACCGCGGAGGGGATGACCGATGGTGCTCCTGGTCGCTCTCAGCTTCGTCGGTGCGCTGACGCAGACTCCACAGTCATCGTCGGACGTGACGCAGATCGTCACTGGCCGTATTGTCGACGGCGGAGCGCGGACGCCGCTTGCCGGTGTCCGTGTAACGCTCGTACTTGTCAGAAACGCGCCCCCAGTCACCATGCCGCCGCGACCGAACACCGTCGTGACCGATCAGGATGGCCTCTACACCTTTACGGGCATTGAACCGGGCCGCTATGTCCTGAATTTGCAAAAACCCGGTTACGCCGCGCCGGTCGGCCCAGCCCTGACGCGCTTCGAGCTTCGCGCGGGCGAACGCCACGTCGTGTCGGACGTGGCGCTCACCCTCGGCGGCGTGATCGCCGGGCGTGTGCTCGATCCAGCTGGACAGCCGGTGGTCAACGCGCGTGTGATGGCGTTTCGAGCGGGTGCAGCGAGGCCTGGAACCGCTGGACGCTCTCCGGTCCTGCTGCCTGCGGGCCCGAGCGCCCAAACGAACGATCTCGGCGAGTTCCGCGTGTTCGGCTTGGCGGCCGACACGTATTACCTGCAGGCGTCTGCGCAATCCACGTTCGGGGGAGCGATCGAATCATCGCCGGGGAGAATGCAGGCCCCCACGTTCTACGGGGACACAACCGATCCGGTGACCGCTCAGTCGGTCTCCGTCGCAGCCGGGGAAACCTTCGGCGAAGTCGTCATTCACATCGCGGTGGTGGCTGCTTTTGAGGTCTCCGGCGTGGCCGTCGACGAGGCTGGCCAGCCCGTCGCAGGTGCGGAGGTCAGGCTGATGCCTGACGACAGCCGGATGGTCATGATAGCGGCGGGCCCTCCGAACCGAACGCGCAGTGACGCACGCGGACAATTCACGATCCACGCGGTCGCAAACGGCACCTATAAGATCGTCGCGGCGGCACCAGTCATCATCTCGTCACCGTCCGGCGCCGCGCCCACGGCGCCAGGCGTCGCCAGTGGGAACCTCATGGCGTGGTCGGGGGGCGCGTCAGTTTCAGTCGAGACGATCAACGGCGTGACAACGCAGTTCCGCACGGACCTCGCGTATCAACTTGGCGTGACCGTCAACGATGCCAACGTCGCGGACCTTCGCGTGACCGCTCCGGGCTCGCCGCGGCGGCCGAACTGATCGTTTCAGCCAAGAGCAATCGAATCGGTGAGATCTACTTTCAACACGCCACCCAGGTCCGCCGATGGTTCGGAAAGCCATCGAAGCGTGAACGTCGGTAACCTTCTCTGATTGACGATGGTTTCTCCAGCACCCGCCCGTTTTGAAGGTGAACGTCATCGAGTACCTACGTTCCCGTCTCGGGAGGGAAGCACCTCGACAGACGTCATGACGCAGCTATGCTTCATGTATCCCGGTCAGCGTCGCTAGTCAGGTTCGCGACGTATCCGGTGGCGTTTGCGTGTCGGTAGGCGGACTCAGAGCGCAGCAACCCCGCCCGCTGGCTCCATCGAGGCAAGTCAGACTAGGAATCTCGCACCGCTAATAAACAACCACGACCGTTCCAATCGGCGTTCTGGCACTGAAGTCCTTGGCGGCCGACATCGGGATCCGGATGCACCCATGGCTCACCGGCCTCGAGGGCACCGAGGGACTGCCGTGAATAGCTACGCCTTGAGTAATGTAGTTCGGGTAATACAACATTCCCAGCGGGCTCTCGTGCCATCCCGCGATTTTGCGAAAAACGGTGAATCGCCCTGTGGGCGTAATGGCTCTTCTTGTTCTTCCTTCGGACGTGAACCATTTTCCGCTGCCGGAAGAAACCGGCAGGGTTTTCACCACGTGGCCAGCGCTGTCTACGACAAACAATCGCTGGCGGCTTAGATTGATTTCTATGTGCGCATAAGCGGTCTCGCGCGGTCCGGGAGGCCGCCCCGCGCGAGCGGTCTGAGAATTGCGACTTTCCGATTCCTGCGTCGGCGAAGTCCCCGAAGTCAGGTCTGGGCTTGATCGTCCCTCGGCCGGTTGTGCCTGTCCGACCTGCGCATTAAAAGTTGCAAAGCTCAGGAACGCCGTCATCGCTAGACTCGCGATACGGCGCGGCGCTAAATGCGACTTTCCATTCGTGAATTGTCGTCCTTGAATTGCATGCTTAACAAAAGCGCAATTTGCGGACCAGTCATTGGGTGCGCGCGTGACTGCATCACTTCCTCCAGAGCATCGCGATCACCCTTTCGGCGGGCTGTGATCACGATTTCAGGCGTCGTGATCGCCGGCCGATAACCGCTGTGCTCGCCGCTCGGCTGAATGCTGAGCGTCGTTCGACTTTCGTTTTTTTGTCGACCCAGCGTTAGCAGAGACAGTGATGACGATTCGAGCGACTGCTCACGCGACATATTCGAGAAAATTCTGGGACTGAAGTGGATCCTGAAGGGGAGGCATCGCGGCCGCGGATCTCGACGGCAATCCCGGCGCCCTCGCGTCGGTGCCAGTCGTGCGGCACAGGTCGGCTTGACGTGAGGGTCGCCGAGTCGCGATCACCGACCTTCGAGGTCTCTATGGGCCGAAGATCACGGGTCGGGTCGTCGGCAACCGGTGCCGGATCCCGCCTGCCTGCGGATCGACCGCCGAGGGTTCTGAGGAGGCTTCGAAAAACGAAACAGTGTCGGTTGGCGGCCATGCTGTGTCGCGTTGCTGGGTTACTCCTGTCCGCAGTTTCTAGACGCGGAAAGATGTGATTCACCGTGCTTTGGCACCGGACGCCTGGATTTGGCGATGGCGTGCCGCGTCGACAGATTGTGAGTCAGCTGTCCTGACGGCACTCGAATCCACACGTGGCGGGCCCCCTGACGCGTTGGTCCGAAGATCTGGTTGAGAGAGCCGAATGCGTCCGCCAGCCTTCACTCGCTGAAACGATTTGAACATATTGCATGTGCATGCATATAATGTGAGCCCAGGGTCGAGATCTCCCGGGGGAGTAGCCCAGCGGTCGCCGAACCGTTGGCTTCTAAAGCGTCAGCCGGCACGACTTCTCTTTATGAACACGCTCCTAATCGGCGGGTCTCTTGTGCTGTTCGGCCCGGTGCTGATTTCCATGCTCGTGGAAGCCCTGCGGCCGGCCGTGGTCACGCCCGTCAGCCTCGCGTGGGCTCCTGAAATCCCTGTTCAGTACGTGATGGTGCATGGTCATCGTGTGCGGTACGTCAAGACCGGCCAGGGACCCAGCCTGGTCCTGCTTCACACCCTGCGCACGCAACTCGACATCTTCCAGAAGATCATCCCGTCATTGTCTCGACGGTTCGCGGTCTATGCCGTGGACTATCCCGGGCACGGTTATTCGGACATCCCGAAGGCCGACTACGACCCGGAATTCTTCGTTGATGCCATCGCAGGATTTCTCGAGGCGGTGGACATCCGGGATGCCACGCTCGCCGGCATCTCGATCGGCGGCACGATCGCGCTGCTGCTGGCGGCTCAGCAACATCCCCGGGTGAAGGCGATCGTCGCGATCAATCCGTACGATTACGCCAAAGGACGCGGCATTCGTCGGAGTTCATTCGTGGCCAACGTCGTCTTCGGCCTCGCAGTCGTGCCGGTTGTGGGCGAGACGGTGATGCGTTTTCGCAATCGACGTCTCGAAGCGGCCATCTTCGATGGGGGCGTCGCGGAGCCGTCGGCCATTCCTCCGTCGCTTCGAGACGAGATGTCCCGAGTGGGAACGCGACCGCGACACTACCGGGCATTCCTCAGCCTGTTGCGTCAGGCCCGCAAATGGGAAGACGCGCATGCACAATACAAGGACATTCGTGTCCCTGCGTTGCTCGTGTACGGCGGACGCGATTGGTCACTGCCCAGCGAGCGGGAGGCGACCAAGCGGGACGTTGCCCGCGCACGAGCTGAAGAGATTGCCGGTGGCAATCATTTCCTCTCGCTGGATCGGCCCTCTGAACTCGAGCGACTGATCGCGGGGTTTACTGAGTAGTCGCGTCATATACCGAGGTGCACGTCTGATCCGCAAAGGACGTCGGCGAGCAGATGTGCGGCGGCCTGCGAGCATTGCGACCGTGAAGGTTTTCGGAGGTCAATAATCCAGCCCGAGGCGACGTATGGATGCACGTGCTGTACTCGCCGTGAGCGCGTTGATGAGCTTTGTAGCCTTTGGGTTAGTCACGAAGCTGTACATCTGGCCCCGGCTGCAGATCGCCTCGCAGAAGGACGCGCTCGTCGCGCTGATAGTACCTCACACGTTTCGGTTCGTCGGGCTCAGCTTTCTTGTGCCTGGCGTTGTCTCCTCCTCGTTGCCGTCTACCTTTGCCGCTCCAGCCGCGTACGGCGATCTCGTGGCGGCCGTACTCGCATGTGTCGCCACCCTCGCCGTGGCCAACGACACGGCCTGGGCCCTTCCGCTCGTCTGGGTGTTCAACGTGTGGGGCGCTGTCGACCTTGTGAATGCCTTCTATCAAGGTCAGATCGGTGTAGGGATCAATCCTGGGGCGCTCGGTGCCGCGTTTTTAATCCCAACCATCCTGGTCCCACCGCTCCTCGTGATCCACGGTTTGATATTCTGGCGACTGCTGCGAGGCAAACCGTAGCCTTGCGACAGCAACGACGCCGGCGAACCGCACGGAAGCTACCCTGAATGAAGCTGGCGAGACTGCCCGCGAGAGGGCCAGAGCCGCCTCAGATTACGGAGAACATGGAGTGACCTTGCAAGGCGACCGTCCGCATCCCACGACCGCTGAGATCTCCGAACTGCCATGTCTGTGCGCGAATCTCAGGCGCGCGGCCCGTCTCGTCTCGCAGTTCTATGAGATGGAAGCCGGCTGGTCGGGGCTTCACCTGACGCAGTTTAGCGTGCTTCAGGCCGTCGCCCGCCGAGGCACGATCACCCACGGCGCTCTCGGGTTGCTCCTCGGACTCGACCAGACGACGGTGTCCCGTGCGCTGGCGCCGCTCCGGCGCAAGGGATGGGTCGGCGATGTGCGCGGGAAGGATCGGCGTGAGCGGCTCGTCACACTCACGGCGACCGGGAGACAGCAATTCGAGCGCGCGGAGCATGGATGGCGACGCGCGCAGGCCCGTCTTCAAGAACGCTATGGAGCTAACGATTGGAAGCACATGCAGCGCGCCTTGACGGCGATTGTAGCGGCGATCCCAAGTGCGAGGACCTTCAACTGAGCAGCCTCGGCGTGTGGCGCAGCGCTGTCCTTCGCCGCTTCCACGCACAGGCGCTCGAGGAGTCAGCCACGCGTGGACGGGCACGGCACAAAGGCGACACGATCAGACATCGTCAACGATCGTTTTGCGAGGCACGCGACGAATCATGTCGGGAAAGGTAACTGCATCATCGGCGAGCGATATAGGGGATGAGGCTTACCCGGATGGCAGCAAGTTGAAGCGCTGCGAATAGCACGAACACGCCGAACGCCACCAAGGGATGGACGCTGGGTTCTCCACCGGATGCAAGCAAAGAGGCCAAGCACCGAGCCGATGCCGACCACGATCGACATGGCGGTCTCGGTGGGCGAGAAGTGGCCGGTCACGATGCGTGACCAACCGAGCAGGAACATCCAGATAAAGATCATGATAGTCAGCCAGACCAAGAAGCACGGCAGCGCCGCCCACTTCGCAACCGCACGCCGCTGAAACCCTGCCGCGATTGAATACCAGAGGGGCAGCGTCTGGACTTCGTGCCGCAATGACCCTGGCGGCACACTGACCGCACCAACGACAGACAGAGCCAACAGCACTGCCAACGAACAATAACCGATCACTCTGGGAGGACTCGTCCTCAATCCCCGGGGAATTTAGACGGAACCGTTCCGAGGTCGGTTCAGAGCCGTCTCCGAGCCGTGTGGGCCGGTCGGCTGCGCGACGGGTGCCACGCGGGCAACATCGGATGGAGTCGCAGCGTCACATTGCTCGGATCCAGCCCACTTGCTGTGTCGCGTGCGCGGTCAGCCAGCTATCGAGTCGTTACGACGTCGATCCTCGCTGGCCTATATCACGAGTTCCATCTCAGCGGAATGGGCTTGAGCTCGATGGTATGGTGCGTACGACAAAATCATTTCTTCGGCACGGCGAACGCGATGACCTCGTCATTGGTCACCTGCGATCCCGTGAGCCCGCCTCCCGTGCTCACCACTGTGACGAATTGCCGGCCATCGGCTCCAAGATAGGTGATCGGGGTCGCTTCAATCGATGACGGTAACTTGATCTCCCAGAGCTTCTCACCGGTCGCGGTCGAGAAGGCGCGGAACCTGAAATCATCGGTGCCGCCCACGAAGGTCAGGCCACTCGCGGTCAACGTGACACCCCCGGAACTCGGGCGACCGGTATCTTGGAGGCCCGCCGGCAACATGTCGGAGACGCCAAGCGTCTTGCGATAGGCAATGTCGCCCGTCTCCATATTGACAGCGACCAGTTCGCCCCAGGGCGTCGGCCCGCAGAGGAGTTTCCGATCGGGATCGCCGAAGCGGCGAGTGCCAGCGAGGGGCCCGGAATTGGCGTAGCTGCCATCCGGTCGCTGGATTATGCGCATGGGCTGGAAGATATTGTTAGTGTTCGAAACAAACAGGTGAAGCTGGGGATCGTAGGAAGGTCCCCAGAAGTTGATGCCGCCCGCCGGGCCCGGGGGCGAAATGCTGTACTGGTTGAAGGCTATCGGCATGTATGGTCCGCCGAGCTTCATGTTGTTGTCGTCGACCAGATGTTCGCAATACGACTGATGCTGTGGCTCGCCTTTGTAGAGATTGTTGCGAGAGATCGTATTCTGCGTCAGCGGCTCGGGTTTGACCGGGAAAGGCTGGGTCGGCGACGCCAGCTCGCCCGGCACCTCACTTTTCGGAACCGGGCGCTCCTCGATGTCGAAGATCGGCTTGCCGGTGACGCGATTGAGCGTAAACAGCAATCCGGTTTTGTTGACGATGAGGACTGCGGGCACTATCTCTCCGTTCCGCCGAAGATCCACGAGAAGCGGTGCCGACTCGGTGTCGTAGTCCCAGATGTCATGGTGCACGAGCTGGAAGTGCCAGAGATGCTTACCAGTGTTCGCATCGACCGCGACGACCGAGGATGAGAACAGGTTGTTGCCTGGACGATCGATGCCAACGCGGTCGTTATTCGGGGCGCCAAGGGGCATATAAAGGATGCCGCGCTCCACATCCAGTGACGTATAGCCCCACACATTGACGCCGGAACGGTTCTTGGCGCTGTCTCCGCCCCACGTGTCGTAGCCGAAGTCCCCCGGCCGCGGCACGGTGTGGAACGTCCACACCAGCTTGCCGGTTCGGGCATCCCAGGCGCGCGTATCGCCCGCGGGTCCGGATCCGCCATTGGAGCCTCCGGGTCCTTCGCCGGTGCCCGCGCCCGTGATGATCAGATCCTTATAGATGGTCGCAGAAGACAGCAATGAGTACCCGGCGTTCGCGCCGGTCTGCATCACCTCAGGCGTCTTGAGCGTAATGACACCATTCTCGCCAAACCACTCGTTGAGCGTGCCGTCCGCCGCTTTGAGTGAGTAGAGTCTGCCTGTCGTCGACCCGAATATGATCGAAGCCGGCAGAGGGATATTGCCTCCGCCCGGCCAGTACGCGACGCCGCGCTTCGACGGCAACTCATTGTTGGGAAGTTTAAATCTCCATTTCTCCGCGCCCGTGGTGGCGTCCAACGCGATGACGGCGCCATATGGCGAGGCGAGATACATCGTGTTGCCGATCACGATGGGAATGGCTTCGTCTTCCCGCATCGGCCCGGTAAAATCGGCCGGCTTGAGATGAACGCTCCAGACTCGCTGAAGCGTGCCGACATTCTTGGCGGTGATTTGGGTCAGCGGGCTGTAGCGGTTGGCGGTCTGGCTGTAGTTGGTGACTGGCCAATCGGTTCCGCCGCGCGGCCCGTCCGCGATGCCCGTTCCGATAGAGATCGCGGTAACCGCGGAACAGACCACACCAAACGCGACCCTCGAGGCTAATCCCGCCATGATGTTGCTCCCGGCAACTGCCGCACTGAGGCGGCTCTGGGGTTCGCGTAATGATAGTCGACGTCGACGCTCTGTCAACCCGCGGCGGCCGGCGGGTGTGGTCCGTAAGAATCTGGTTCAGCTGGTATCGCCGCCGATCCACCGGCGGCGCTTAAACGATCGCGGAAGAATGGCGCCGTCGATCGGGTGACACTCCCCCTCACCGGCTGACATTCCGTCGGGCGTTTGCCGCCTCGACACTGACCGACATCACGACCGCACGGCAAGCATTACAGGGATGTGCCTTGTGGTTCGCAAACGACGTCGTCCGGCACTATCCGCCCGGTTCGCGGGTTCGTCGCGCATGCTCTCGGACACCTCGAACACGTTCAGCGTGACGGAGTTCGATTGGAAAAATCGGGATGCCGGGGCGCCGAACGGGAGAGACATGCCAACGCTCGAGTGATGCCGTCGCGAGATAGCCTCTCAGCACTGCACGTGAACGTCGTCAGCCGGATCTCGTCCGGTCGACCCAACGATTCTTGCCTTCGGACCCGCTGCACGGCTAATCCTCTTGCCGTCACTGATTTCTTGCGGTGTGTTTGCTAAACAGTCCATCTTGGTCCAACGATCGCCGACGGCCAGCGAGTTTGTCGCCATAGCCTTCTAGAGAACGCGTTCAACGCGCCGTCATGCGACCGTACACGGAAACGCGGGAGCCCCCAGGGGATTCGAATGAGACATCGTTCGGATCGGGCACTGACGCTGGCAGTACGGTTGGTCGACCGAGACGGCAACGGCTCGTTCAGATGGGAAGAACGGCTGCCTTCTCAATGACGTGGTAGCTTGCGCTCCACATTGGCCAACACGCACTGTCTGGCTGGGTCCAAACACGTCGAAGGGCTCGCCGGTGCACGCGATGATCCGCCGCGCCTCGCATGAAGCTGGATCGCAAATTGCGACCCAGTCGCGGCGTTCGACGGTGGTGCGCCGGGACCTAATCGCGACGCTGAAAGGAACGCTGGTCGGAGTGGCGCACCGCGGATCAAACGAAGGAATTACGCGAAATGATTACATCCTCGGATGACGCGGTGTACTGAAAGTGCTCAGAGTGTGGTTTCACGAACAAGCTGCGGGATGACAGGAATCCTGC
The DNA here is from genome assembly GCA_051985095.1 of Vicinamibacterales bacterium. Taxonomy (GTDB): domain Bacteria; phylum Acidobacteriota; class Vicinamibacteria; order Vicinamibacterales; family CAVVIG01; genus Gp6-AA45. The sequence continues at coordinate 9,854 of JBPYEE010000129.1, forward strand.
ATGCGCGGTTGTCGTCCACAACAAGTGGCGGCGCTGCGGAAATCCGAGTTGATATTTGGCGAATCGTTGGGCGACGGACGGAGAAACGTCATCGGCGCGGCGATCGGACGTGTGGACGGCGTGAGCAGCCCGCAGCGGGCGTCGTTGTCAGAACAGGTTTGAGGGTCCTCTCCGTTATCGGATGATTCGCGGTGCTGGTGCTGTACTCGCGCGTACAGTTGGTCGTGGAGAACTTGTTCGTCACCCCCAGGTTGGCGCTGCACATCGGCGGCAGGTGAAACTGAAGCGAACCGGGTGATGCCACCCTGGTCATGCTCGTCGGATTCTGCCGGCTGGTCGACAGGTATCGGTTCCTCGTTATCGTCAAGCCGGGCACGCTAATCCGGTGGCACCGAAGAGGTGCCGCCTGTTTGGCGCTGGCCATCACACGGGCCGGAACGACCGGAATCCTGTGGAGTTGCGGCCGCGTGATCGCCGAGATGTCTGCGGCCAATCGGACGTGTGCGAACGGATAGCGGCGGAGCGCCTCATCAAGCCTTGGATTCGGATTACCACCGTCCGGCGCAGTAAGCTTCCACTGCCATGCCGCGAGCAAGGAGGTCGCGGGCGTGGAGTCCGTCCGTCCAAGTCGCGCGGTCCGCGCTGACTTGTGACTGCTTTGTTGGCGTCGCGGCAATCTTCCGGGTCGTGGGGTAGCATCGGTCGCTTTCATAAGGAGACGACAGACACAATGAAGAGAAAAGGAATTCTCGCTGTCCTGACCTTGCTGTCAATCGGCCTTGTTGGCTTCGCGTCAGCCGCCAACGCTCAAGACAACGTGGGAGGACACATCGGTGTCGTGATCCCGTGGTTCACTCACGCTGGCGGTCAGACCACGACGATCTCCGACCGGTTCAGCATCGGTTTTCCGATAGGCATCACGTTCAAAGGATCACACGGGGTCAACCTGGATTTGGAAATGGTGCCCACCATCGCGAAAGCGGAGACCAATGTGCCTCAACAGGTCGGCTTGACCGTAGACCCAGGAGTCGTGTGGAACTTTGCGGACGACTTCAGTGCCGGCCTGCGTGTGGCCTTCGATATTGCCACCTCGCAGTGGGGCTTCATTCCACTCATCAACAAGAGTTGGAAGCTCTCCGATCAGAGCGGGCTCATCAAAGCGTTCTTCGTTGAGGTGGATGTCCCGATCAAGTTCAACCGGCTCGGCGGTTCAGGCGCTGGAGACACGAACTCGGTCACGTTCGCCACACATTTCGGTGTCGGGTTCTGAGCACTTGGCCGGACGCCGAAGCGGATTGACCTCGTGACGGTTTGCTCGAGACATCCGAAGAGGCGTTCGTCACGGGAACCGGCGCCGTCTTCATAGTGCGCTGATCGGCCGCCTGAAACAGTCAGGCAAGCGGACGGGAGCTATACCCTGACGCGCATTGCGCCGGCGTCGTCGGCCATCGGTCTCGGGACGACGCTGAAGTCACACGCCGCCTGCAGCGATCGCGCAGGCGGAGGTCCGGCGCAAACACTGGCGGTGAAATGCCCGCAATAGGCTCGACGGGCTCCTGCACGAGTATGAGGGGGTGTACCGGCCTGATTTTGTCCACCCGACAGACTCACGCACGCGCAGATCATCGTCCGTGTGGATCTTGGTCCCTACCGGAAGACCCTGTGGACTCTCCGCGTTCCGACCGACGAACCCAAAGGTTGCCGGATCTCGGCTGCCCGGCCGTCCGATGACATGAACAATTTGGCGACGAGGTTTCTGGCTGCCGGCAAATCGCTGCCGATGATGAGCATTCGATACCCGCGCAGTGATGGCGCACAGATGACACTGTCGCGGCGACCATGCGCGGTGCCAGTGATTACACAAGGAACGGGATAATCGCCGCCTTGACTCGCTGTCGGTAGCGCGGATACGCGTCGGGGAAATGCGTCGTCAACAACTGTTCTTCCCGATGCGCCTTCACCAACAGTCCCGCAACGCTGAGAACCAGGAGGATCAACCCGGCGACTCTGCCCCACACGAGGATCGTCCCAATGATCATCAAAATCACGCCGGTGTAGATCGGATGGCGAACGACGCGGTAGGGTCCTTGTACGATGAGTTCGTGCTGCTCTTTGAGCACCACGTTGGCACTCCAGTTCGCGCCGAGCACAGTCCGTGCCCATAGCGCGATGAACAGCCCGACAGCCGTGACCGACTCAGCCAGGATGCGGATCACATGCGTCGGATGCCAAAGAACCATGCTTCCAGGCAGCGGGATGAAGCGCCGTCGGAACACTACGAACGCGCCGATCCCAACCCACAACCACCACGCGCTCCGCCAGCGCGCCCGTTCAGTGGTGCGCTTGGTAAAAAATGCTGCGACGATCCAGACCGTGAAAAACACGAGCCAGCAGAACGCGATAATCGGATCCTGGTCCAGCGGCATCTCAGCGCCGGTCTGGCAGCGACACGTCAAACGGATCGATCTGGCAGAGAATGCGTGGTTTTGGAGCCTTCAGGTCGGACGCTGGTGGTCCAGCCACGTGTAGATCGTAGCCCGATTCACGGATTTGGCATCGCTGCCGCTGCCACCATCCTGTGCGATGTGTTAGTCACCGCACGAGTGCCGGCGGGCGCTCTGGCGCCGAACCGATGAGCGGATCATCGGCGCCTAGATCACCGTTGGCACGGACAGCGGGAGGGTGACCGGCACTTCTGCCGGAACATCTCGCGGAATGCCCGGCGTAGCGGTCACGTGCCGTATTCGCGTCGTTTTGACGGCGCAGTCGCGTTCGCGATGAGCGCCCAAGTCGTCAATAGTCGGTGGATGGTGATGCGCATGTTCGTTCACGGGGTCACGTCGCCTCGAAACCATCGGAGGTCCTATGGCTACCCACCGACTTCAGGTTTATTGTTTCGGCATCTCGATCTTCGACACGCGGATTGTGTTGCCTTTCATGTCGCCTGTTACGTTGACCGTGTGTCCCGCGTGGGTCTTCAGATCGGTATCGTGTCCGGTCAGCTGGTAGACCTTCCCGTCCACGACGAAGGCGTACGGCGTGCCTCCCTTCGTACACACCAGCGTGCAGTCGCGGTCAGACATCTTGCCGCCCATCTTCTTGTGATCGGCGCCGCACATCTTGTCGCTGATTGCGCCGGTCCAGGTTTGATCCGCCGCGAATGCACCCGTTGCGATCGTGAACAGTGCTCCGGCCAACATGAATGTCTTCATCGACTACTCCTCTCCTGGGTAAGCTTGGTGATTGAGGCCATTTCCCTTTGAACCAGGTTTGTCGCTCCGTCATAGAGCCGTCGGCTGGACGCTCGCAGCGCCCAGTGCACGTCATGGCTGCTATTGGGTTCGTTGGAACTGAAAAGGGCAGCGCGACGTACGTGCTGGGTCGGACGTCCATCCGGCACGCGACGCTCGTGATGCGAACCGTCTTGGTCGTGGTGGCAGATTCCATTCGGCGGTTTGGCCACGTTGATGGCCATGACACTTTCAGGGATCGCCACGTCGATTGGCGTGGCGGCGACCTTCGCCTCGTTGTGAACGCGATCTTCATAGTTTTCGGTGGCCCCGCTCTTCGTCTGCGTCGGCGACACGATCAGGTGCGCGGACAGATATGCCGTCATGGCCACCGCGGCATGCCCCCGATCGGGAACTTCCATTTGCCTCGCGAGCTCCTTCACGGCTACGGGTCATTCCGGCATGTTCATGGCGTGACCGACCATCGGCTGCGCCATACGCATGTTCCACATCCGTCCCATTGAGCCAGCCGGTGGACGGACGCGAAAGAACAGATGAAACGAAACCGGATGGTCGCTGTACATGGGCTGCAGCGCGTTCGGGACGCCGTACAAAGTGATGTCCGCGCCGAGACCGCCGTCGAACCCATGCCATGCGATCACGTCGTGGACGGCGCCGATGGTGAACGCCGCGACCGGACTCCACTCGCCGGCCAACGACGGGGGCGGGATCATGCCGGTCTGCAGCAGGTAGGTCTCGACCTGCAGCGCTTCGAACCGCGTGTAGAGCGTGTTCCCGCCCGCCTGACGTGCGGCCTCTGCAAAGAACGCGTTGCGGCCGCCCGCCGTCGTATCGTTCCGTCCGAGCCCGGCCGTCACTGATGCAATCGCGGCGCCGTTCCTCCGCGTCCAGGAGCCCGTGATTGTGGTTCGCACGACGTTTTGACCGGGCTCCAGTTGCTCGGGACTCGTCAGGCGACCGCTGGAGGCCTGGAACTCCCACTCGTCATTCGGCCGGTACCACACACGGCCTGAGAACGAATCGAGCGGGCCGAAGTCAAAGTCCCAGCGGTTTTGGTCCGGTTCTCGACCGTTGAAGACCGAGCCCTCAACCACCCATGGGCCGTGATCGATGGCCGCCGTAACGACACCGAATGAGACGTGCGTGGAATCGAAGGTGTGGTGGCTGAGCGGTGCAGTGGGATTGTCCGCCGCCGAGGCCCGGTGCATGTAGGCAACCGGTCCGAGCGCCGCTTCGCCGACCGGTCCGCCCGCGAGGGTGAATCCTGTCGTCTCGCTGATCGGAATGCGCCAGACCGCTGCGAGCTGCATGAAGAGATCGTGCGGGTGTTGGCGATCGATGAGCGGCCGACCGTTCAACGCCTCGCCGACTTGAAAGATCTCGAGGTAGCCGTCTTGACCGACAATTGCCGGGTCCAGACTGAACATCGCATTGAACGTCAGGCGTCCGTGCGTGGTGTTGCGGCTCGCCATGCCCATCCACCAATTCGGCGCAACTACATCGTTGCCGCCGCGCGGACCACCCTGATGGTTGAATTCTGCGAACAAAATGCCGTCCTGCATCAGCATCCAGCCGCTCGTTGGCGGAGAGCTCATGGGCATCTGGTCGTGTGGTTGGTCCTGCGCGCGCGTGGCCACGCAAGTCGTCACGAGCGCGACGGCGATCGCACCCGCCCGTACGGTCCGGTACATACGTCTCCCTCACAGACGCTGGTGTCGTCGGCGAAGGAGGTTTCAGACGCGCAGTGTCGAGGCGAGGGCGAGCGGGAGCGGTGGAGAAAGGGTTAGGTCCCCGCCGACGCTCATTGGAATCAGAATGGCTGGAGCCAGGTTGCCGACTGGCGACGACACGACGACCGTCGCCGACGAGGCGATCGCGGTCGTCGTCGACGCGTCGACGACGACGGGATGATGATCGTGACCGCAGGGCGCCGGGACGTCGGCCATCCGAGGCATCGTCGCGTTCAGGTGATGGCACGACGGTTCAGTGTTGGTCGCAGCGGAGTGAGCCGCCTCGCAGGAGATCGCGCACCAGTCGGCCACGAGAGGCACCGTCGTCAGGACGAATGCCAGGAGCGACGCTGTTGCGAGTCTCACGACGCGAGTCACAGCACCATCATATCCGATCGGGCTGAATTGAGCCGACATGACACGCTAGATGGGCTGAAGGACCGGCTCAATCAAAGAGCAAAACAACGCGTGAACGTCCGCCGAGCGCAATGGACTTCGCGTCTCCAGCCACCAATTCAGCACGAGGATGAAGGTCGACGTCACGTATCGAACAAGGAGCTCCGGCGGAACTGGTTGATGCATGGGACGAGGTCCACGCTGGCCACGGCGGATTTCGTCGTGGAGGCGCGTCGCGATCACCGTTCGAAGACGCTCGTGCAGGACGGTCCGGGCCCGGTGATCCGTCGCCGGCTTGGCGGTGAGCCGATGTCGGTCGTGGTGTTCCAGGACCGGCAGACTGAACCACGTCAACCGCTCGCGCCACGACGCGGCGGCCGGCGGTGTCGCCGACGAAACCGACTGAATCATTTCGTGAATGCCGGTGACCAGCAGGTCGTCCTTGTCACGGTAGTGTGTGTAGAACGTGGAACGACCGATGTTCGCCCGGTCGAGGATGTCCTGCACCACGATGTCGTCGTAGTCCTTCTCGCGAATCAGGGCGATCAGCGCTTCGTGTAACGCCTGTTGTGTCTTGACGACGCGGCGATCAAGTCGTGATTTTCGGGACGAAATGGGACCCTTTGTCCGATACGGCACGAAAGGTGGCCTCCTGTTCTTCCGTTCGCAGTCCGCCCAGGCTACGCTGGGATCCGGACAGATGTTCGTTACCACACGAGTGTTCATTATGCAGGAACACCCTTCTGCCACCGGCCGCATCCTTCATTTCGCGGCCGGCTACGATCTCTTGGCATGGCTGCTCACGCGCGGTCGCGGCCGTTCGTATCGCGATCGTCTCCTCGACCTGGCTCATATTCAACGCGGCGAACGGGTGCTGGACGTCGGGTGTGGAACAGGAAGCCTGGCCATCGCAGCGAAGATGCGCGTCGGCCCGTCAGGAACGGTAGACGGAATCGATGCCTCGCCGGAGATGATCGGCCGCGCCAAGAGGAAAGCTCGGAACGCTGGTGTTGATGCGTGCTTTCAGCAAGCCGTGGCCGAGAAGCTGCCGTTCGGTGACGCGAGCTTCGACGTCGCACTCTCGACGTTGATGGTCCATCACCTGCCCCGGGAGGCGCGGAAGGCGATGGCCAGGGAGATCGCCAGAACGCTCAGGCCTGCAGGGCGCGTGCTCGTCGTCGACTTCGGCAGCCCGTCGCAGGCGAAGCGAACGCTCGTCAGCCGCCTGCACCGGCACGGTCACACACGGGTCGACGACAATATCGCCCTGCTGTCGGAGGCTGGATTGCGTTTCGTCGAGAGTGGCGAGGTTGGAATCGGCGATCTACACTTTGCGCTGGCAATCCGACCCGCCGAGGCTTCGTTGTGAGGCGTCTGTACCCCCTTCCAAAACGGGCGTGGGTCGTGCCGATTGCTTTCGCCGTGATTGCCGGTCACGTGATCGTGCTGTGGGCGCTGTCCCATGTCGCGGTGTCCGCCGCCGTCAGTGTCAGTGTTGTTGTCGCGCTTATGGGCAAACATCTGGGAGCGGCGGCGTTACTCCGGGCAGGACGGCGATCACGAGGCCGAAGACCCGATTAACCTCCCGTGCGCTTTCGGATGGGCTAGGATTGTTTCTCCGTCCGAAAACGTTACAATCCTGTCATGGTGACGCTCCGACGTGCCGTGGCCGTGATCGTCGTCACCATCGCAGTCTCCGCTCCGATCGTAGAGTCCTTCGATCGCTGGGACGACACGCTTGCAACGGGCAATGACATCGAAGGTGCGTGCGTCGTCCTCGCGCTCTGCGCCGGCGTCGCGCTGACCGCCGCGGCGGCTCGAAAGTCCAGCCGGCCACCGCTCACGGTGACCACGTGTTCGGTGATGCCGGCTGCCGCCGTCCGGCACGGTGATCTGCTTCTCAGGCCCGCAGTCGTCAATTCAAGTCCCCCTGGGGGCCACCTCCGCATCTGATCTCGCCCGCGCGAATCGAGAAGACGCTCGTTGTGTGCGTTTCTGCCGGCACAACGGCGTGTTGTAGCACCGCTCGCGCCCGCGGAGGCCATCAGATGAGCAAAACGACGGTTATTGTCGAAATTCTTGCCGTGTCAGCCATAATGTTTGGCTCCGCGCCGCGAGCAGCGGCCCAGGTCCGTGGCAGCATCGAAGGAACGATTGTCGATGCCGCGGGTGCGGTCGTGCCAGGAGCGACCGTGGAAATCCGTGACCCGGCGACCAACCAGGTCCGGTCGACGGCGTCAGACGGCGGGGGGCGTTTCAGGGTTCCTGAGTTGCCGCCGAGCGCGTACGACGTGCGCGTGGAGCTGCCGGGATTCCAGCCATACGTTCAGACAGGTCTTGTCGTCGCCGTTGGGTCAACCGTCCGGTTGACGATTCGGTTAGCGCCGGCAGCCGTCAGCGAAACCGTCACCGTAACGGCCCAGCCGCCGCCGCTCGACGTATCGCAAACATCGGTCGTAAGTGTCGTCGACCCTGAGCGGATCGAGGAGCTACCGGTTCGCAGCCGCAATTACCTGGAGTTCGCGCTGCTCGCGCCTGGTGTGACGCCAGCGCCAACGCCTTCCTCAGCGCAAGGGAGTGCGAGCGCCGCGGTCGCGGCCAACGGCTTCAGTTTCGGCGGCCTGCGGCCGTCGAGCAACACCCTGACGATCGACGGTTTGGACAACAATGACGCGTATACCGGTGGCGGTCGGACGGAGTTATCACTCGAACTGGTGCGGGAGTTCCAGGTCGTCACCCAAGGGTGGTCCGCCGAAAACGGCGGTGCGGCCGGCGGCGCGATTAACGTCGTGACGAAGACCGGCGCGAACACCGTCCATGGCGACACGTTTCTGTTCCTCCAAAATGGCGCATTGAATGCCCCGCCGCCGCTCGAGGAGACTGGCGGCCGGAAACCATCGCTGCAGCGATACCGCGCAGGCCTGGCGGTGGGCGGTCCCATTGCGAAGGACCGCCTGTTTTATTACGCCGCTGGTGAACAAGAGGAAACGCGCGGCCAGACGGCTTCGGATATCGAGCCGTCGACCCTTCAGGCGATCAATACCGTCCTGCCGGCTCAGTCCGCCGTCCGCCTGACGAGCGGCCTGTTTCCAACGTCGCTGTCCGAAACGGAGCTGTCAGGAAGCGTGAACGCCCAGGTGTCGCCACGCCAGGCCGTCCGCGTACGCGTGTCCTCGACCCGGAACCGCGACGATGCCGACGCGTTCAACGCCGGAGGGCTCACGGACGCAAGCGCACGTGGATCACGCACGACGACCGACGTGGCGAGCACGGCGTCGTGGACCGCAATCCTCGGCACCAACACGACTAACGAACTCCGTGGACAGGTGTCCGTCCGGTCCATGAGTCAGCGTGCCGGTGCGAACGGAGTGCCGGGCGTGGTCATTGCCGGCATTGCGGAGTTCGGCACGCCCGCAATCCCGCTGGGCAATGTCGACGAGCACTATCAAGAAATCGGCGACACCATTGCGGTTGCACGCGGGCGGCACCTCATCCGTGCCGGCGTCGAAATGCGGCGAGTTGCTGCGACCTCGTCGACCGCGGACGAACTGGCGCCTGTTTCGTTCTACTCAGATCTCGCCAGCTTCTTCGCAAGTGCACCGGACCAGGTCCGGCAGTCCTACGGACAGCCACCGCGTTCGATCGACATGATCCACAGCGGTGTGTTCGTGCAGGATCGGTGGTCAGCGACACCTTCGCTGACGATCGATGCCGGCCTCCGTTTCGATGCGAACGCATATCCGTCAGAGTTTGACGTCAGCCAGCGATTGTTGTCGCCACGCGGTGGCATCGCGTGGACGCCAGCATCACAATGGGTCGTTCGCGCCGGCGCTGGCCGGTTCATGGACCGTCTACCGCTTGTGGCCTTCGACCGCGTGCTTGCGCGCAACGGTGTGTCCGGTTGGGAGGACATTCGCGATCAAGCCGCGCCGATCGCCGTAGCGCCTTCAATCTATACGATTCGGTCCGGCGACTGGACGTCCGCCAGCACGCAGGCGAGCGTCGGCATCGAGCGCCAGCTCTCCAATGATTTGACAGCGAGCGCAACCTACCTGTACGTGCGCGGGACGGACCTCCCGAGGACTCTGAATGTCAACGCCGGCCTCTCCGGAAACCGACTCGATCCTCGGTTCACCGACATCTTCGAGCTGCAGCCAACCGCCGCCTCCTCCTACCACGGCTTATCGGTGCAAATGAACCGGCGGCTGTCGAACGAGATCGAGTGGGCGGCCGCTTATACGCTCTCGAAATCGACCGACGACGCATCGGCGTTTGACGAGCAGCCGCAGAATCCGCCCA
>JBPYEE010000130.1:0-3216 GCA_051985095.1 Vicinamibacterales bacterium
GGAGGCGCAGCTGCAGGGCGAGCTGCACCAGTGGCTGGCGAGCCATCGCGACGATATGGCCGCGCAAGACCGAACACTGTGGGAGAAGCAGACGCTGCATCTCACGCCCGGCGGCACGGGCGTGTCCCTGATGCGCGAGAACTATCAGGACGGGCTGCGGCTGCTCCTCATCGCCGCCGTTTGCGTTCTGCTGCTCGCGTGCGCCAACATCGCGAACCTGTTGCTCGCGCGCGCGTGGCGGCACAGGCACGAAACGGCGATGCGCGTGGCGATCGGCGCTTCGCCCGCGCGGCTCGTACGCGCAGCGCTGATCGAGAGTGCGGTGCTTGGCAGCATCGGCGGCGCCGCCGGAATCGCAGTAGCGTATGGGGGAGCACGCCTGATCCTGAGGCTCGCCTTCACGCATGTCTGGGTACCGGTGAGTGCCGCGCCGTCGACACCGGTGTTGTTCTTTTCGCTCGCCGTGTCGCTGATCACCGGGCTGGTTTTCGGCATCGCGCCGGCGTGGATGACGTCGCACGCCGACCCGATGGATGCCATGCGGGGATCGAACCGCACGGCTTCGGGCCCGACCGGCGCCCAGAAGATCCTCGTGATCGCTCAGGCCGCTATCTCGGTGGTCCTGTTGAGCGCGGCCGCGATGCTCGGTCAGAGCCTGCGCAATGTTGAACACCAGAACCTCGGATTCTCGGCCGCCGGCCGGTATCTGGTTTCAATCGATTCGAAGATTACCAACTACCCGGAAGCGCAGCTGCTTCCGCTGTTCCAGGAGATCGAACGCCGTCTGCGCGCCATCCCCGGCGTGCGCACGGCGAGCGCGGCGCTCTACGGGCCGATGAGCAGTGCGCACTGGTCGCATGACGTCCGGATCGCTGGGGGGCCCGAGCCCGGCGTCAGAGACGAGGTTTCATCCACGTGGACCCGCGTGATGCCGGGGTTCTTCGAAACGCTCGGCGACCGGATTGTCATCGGACGGCCGATCACCGATGCCGACAACGGCGGTGCGCGCCGCGTGGCGGTGATCAACGAGGCGTTTGCCAGGAAATTCTTTCCGAAGGAAAACCCGATCGGGCAGCACTTCGGCCCCGCGCCGAGGAAGAACGCCGAAACGTACGAGATCGTCGGCGTTGCCGCCGACCTCCACTACTTTCCCTCGGCGGTGCGCGTGCCGGAGGCGCCGATGTACTTCCTGCCCGAAGCGCAGAGCACAACATTCGACGACAGCGAGCTCCAAAGCCGAGAAGTATGGTCGCATTATTTCTACAACGTCGTGATCTGGGCGCCCGGCAATCCACCTGGGCTCGCGGCAGATGTACGCGATACGCTGGCGGCGGTCGCGCCGAACCTGGTGATGCACGGCGTCGAACCGTATTCCGAAGTCGTTCGGGGCCACTTCGCCCAGCAGAACATGATCGCCAGCCTCACGTGGCTCTTCGGTGCGATCGGGCTGCTGCTCGCAGCCGTGGGGCTCTACGGTGTGACGACCTACGGCGTGGAGCAGCGGGCGGGCGAGATCGGCGTGCGCATGGCACTGGGTGCGGGCCGCGCCTCGGTGATAGCCATGGTGCTGCGCGGCGCGTTCGCGCAAGTCGGATCCGGCCTGGCGTTGGGAGTTCCAGTGGCGATCGGCGCAGGGCTGCTGATGGCGAATCAGCTGTTCGGGGTGACGCCGTGGGATCCGCTGATCTTGTCCGGCGCCGCGCTGTTGCTGGTGCTGGCCGCGGTGATCGCGGCGGCCATTCCCGCCAGCCGGGCCGCCCGTGTCGATCCGGCCGTGTGCCTGCGAGCTGAATGATTAATCACTCGGGAACCGGGGTACGTCACGCGAAGCCGACTCGGCACCGGTGAGGTGTGTCGATGTTCCCTGGCGGCGCGTCAGAGGTCTGCGCAAGTGCCCATCAGTCGGTGCGCGCCTGATGTATCTCGCCCCTTTGGCCTGTTAGCGCGCAGACCTCTTTTCAGTTCGCGGCCGAGACGCCAGTCCGCGTCTCGACAGGCCCACGTCGCGAACCCGACTGCAACGTCGAACCAACACGCGCGTCAAACCGCGTTGCGATGGCCGTCAGGATTCAGCCGGCGCCTCGCGCAGCGTGCCGTCGTCGGTGGAACGGAGCGGTTCGCGTTCCAGCCGAGTGATCCAGCCAATCGGCCAGTCGCAACCCGGTTAGACGCCGTCATCGCCCGGCGGGATTTGCCTTGGTCATGTGTGTGACGTAGTTGCCGCTGCCCGGATTGAACCCCCACGTCGGGCTGCCATCCCAGGATCGCTGCACGATCCGGAGCACGAGATCGGATCCGCCCGGTTTCGAGTCGTTTGGCACCCGCACGATGCTGAAGAATCGCGTCACGTCCTTTTCCGTGTCGCTGCCGTGCGGATTCTGTGTGTGCAATCGATCCCCGTGCACCGTGTAGGGGCCGTCTCCCTGCCAGCTCCGGTCGACTTCCAGGACCATGCCCGGCGTTGACGACGTCGCATACCCCTGGTAGACGGCAACGAATCCGAAGCGCCCGTTCGGTGCGTATGTCTGGCTGTTGCCGGCGTTGCCGCTTGCGCTCGACCATGTCCCGACGAGCTGCTGCGCAAGTTCCGGCGACTCATTCGGGTAGCCGGGCAGCTGGAGGCTGTGAAACAACAGGGCCCAGACGTCGTTGTCGCGCATCGCCTGATTGCCCAGGCAATCCCACACGCGGCTGAAACCCAGGATCGGCAGCACTTGATCGCCCATCCGTGCGAGGAGGACTCGCACGGTGATCCCGCTGTTGCCCAGCTGCCCCGACAGATCCGTGTAAGACCATCCGGTTCCCGCGACGCCCTCCTCGCGCGACAGCCTCACGTCGCGTCCGAAGTTATCGGTGTAGCGACCGAGCCGGCTGGCCGACGCGACTTGTTCCACGATCGTTGCTCCGATCGTGGCGAGATCGCCGCGCACCGGCATCGGTGGCAGCATCCGGATCTCGCACGGTAACTCATTGGGCTTGACACGTCCGGCCAGGACGGTTACGCCGTTGGCATTTCCCTGGACGGTCCAGCCGACGGGCGCGACATACCGGACGGCGCCATGCGCCTGGGCAGGACCTTGAGGGCGCGGGATCGGCGCGGGTTGATTGTCGCCCGACTGGCCGTACACGGGCCCATAGGTGATCGACAGGCCGGCGAGCGCGAGAACGTGACACCAACACCGGAATCGAATCGACGCGGTCATATTCAGTACCGTT
>JBPYEE010000131.1:0-6371 GCA_051985095.1 Vicinamibacterales bacterium
GAGACGATCCGTCCGTAGTCGTCACGATCGGCGCCCCTCTTCCGACAAACGGCGCTCCCGGCCCGTTGTCGTTGGCACACCACGCCACGCTGATTGTTGGCGGACTCGACGCACTGATGAGCAGCGCAACAAGATCTCCGGGAGTCCCGGGGCAACCGACGCCGAGAGAACCCGGCGTACCGACGCTGAACACGACGTAGGTACCCGAGGCGGCCGTGTACGTCGCGCCGGCTGTGCGAATCCTGCCCGCCGGTGGGTCCGGCACCGGGTTATCAATGGCAACCCGCACGCTATACACGCCTTCGCCGTTTTCTCCATCGCCTGTTCCGGTGCCGCCGAGGTTGTTGCGATCGAGCAGGTAGGCGACGCCGCTTTTGCCCAGGGCGACGATCAGTTGAGACGGCGTTGCGCCCGGCACATCGACAATCAGCGGCGCTTCGTCACCGAGGTCGAGATCGTGTTGATCGAGCAGGGCCCAGTTCGACGGCGTAAAGAAGTCGGCCGGGTCGTGTGAAAACGTGTTGTCCGGGCCCAGACGGATGATGGCCTCGCCCCCCATCCAACTAGTAGTGCCGATGGACGTATTGCCTGTGGCTGCGAATACCGAGTTACCGTCCGTCGACAAACCCCCGACCGCCCAGATTCCAGCCTGGTTGCCGTCGGTCGCCCAAGCGACGGCGCTTGTAGGATCGTTTTCGGGGACCGCGACGACCCACCCGTGATAAGGCGTGCCATCGAAGTCGGTGCAGTCGCCAAAATTTCCGCCGTACGGCACGTACACCATTCCTCCATTTAGCAGCAGGGCCCCCCGTTGACCCTGGGCTCCCGAGTCGAAGCTGAGACCGTTGTACGACAGAGTATTTACGTCGACCGGCCACCCCGGAATCACCGATCCGTCATCCAACGAGAGCGCATAGATGAAGTGTTGCTTCGTCACACCTACATCGGGCGTCGTCATGGCATCGAGGAAAATCATGCGGGCGGCAGAATCAATGACTGGAGTACCGACGATGCCAACCGGGTCGACGTCTCCGCAATGAAGGGCCGAGCGAGGGACGGGCGTCCCGAGATCACTTCGCCAGAGCTGGGAGCCATCGCTGGCATCGATCGCTAGGACTGCGTTCTGCTCCGTTGCCACGATGTACGCAGGCGCGCCGCCGGGGCCATTCGTGACGTAGAGCGGCTGTGCGTACACCGGGCCGGGCACGTTCACCTGGAAATTCAAATCACGATGAACAGTCTGCACTGCACTCTGCGTCATCAGCGGATCGATGTACAACGCGTCACGGTTCGGATGGAGATGATGCTGGAGCACATCCACAGGAACGCCGCCCGATTGAGATTGGATGACCGACACCACTTGTGTCGCCGAGCTATTGGCAGCCTGGTCTGCCAACGCATTCGCCGTGTTGCTGAGTGATCCCGTCGCCTGTGGTGAGACAACGATCGTCACCGTTGCACGCGAACCGACGTCGAGTGCGCCGAGGTTGCAGATCACCGTATCGGTACCGTTGCACGTTCCCTGCGTCGATGCCGCGGAAACAAACACATCCGGCAGCACGTCTGACACCTGAACACCGGTAGCGGGTGTTGGCCCTGTATTGGTCACGCGGATCTCATATGTGAGAGTCGTCTGGACAGCCACCGGACTCGGCCATGCGCCCATCGTTACAGACAGGTTCGTCATGCTCGTCGCGACGACGAGATTCACCATGCTCGAATGCTGGAGCGGACCACTGATCCCAGTGACAGCAAGCGGAAACGTACCCAACGCTGTCGTCGTCGCCGTGTTCACGGTGAGCGTCGACGTCTGCGGCGTTGAATCTGTGATGACAACCGACACAGGAAGGAAGCTCCCCAACGCGTCGGGAGGAAGACCGCCGGCCGCCAGATTCACACTTCCCGTGAATCCCGCAACCGGAGTCATCGTCACCGTGTATGTGGCGGCGCCTCCCGGAGGAATCGTTACCGACGCCGGCACGACCGACACGGTGTAGTCCGGCGGCGTGCCGCTGGATATCACTGCGACAAAGGCATCGATGGCGCCATGGTAGGCCGACTGGAACGGATTGACCGTGGGGAAGTCCGCTGAAGACGAATTCCCGGTCACATACGCGTTACCGGATGGATCGACAGCGATAGCGCCCGATGGATTGCCTCCGGGCCCAGGAGACGGAGCATCTTCGTCGCCGCCACCGCCAAGGTAGCTCGAATACACCAGTGACGCCCCGCCGGACTGGGTCGGATTGAACTTCGCAACGAAGGCATCATTCGGTCCGCCACCGAACGAGGGCTGGAGGGCATCCGGAGTCGCGGGAAAGTCGCTCTGACTCGACGTTCGACCGGTGATGCTCACGATGCCCGACGCGTCCAGCGCGATTCCGGAGGCGAGGTCGGCACCGCTGCCGCCAAAGTAAGTCGAGTAGAGAATGGCGCCGCCTCCCGACGCAATCGCCGCTACGAACGCATCCGTGCCTCCAGCGAGTGCCGGCTGGTACGCGTTCATTGTGGGGAGATTGCTCGAGTCGGTGACACCCGCCACGTACGCATTGCCTGCGGAATCGACCGCAATCGAATAGCCCTGGTCCATCCCCGTCCCGCCGAGATAGGTTGAATAGATGAGATCCGTCCCAGTGGAGTTTAGACTCGTGACGAAGCCGTCATAGGCACCGCCGCCGTACGAAGGCTGCAACGGATTTCTGAGAGGAAAGGGAAAGTCAGTAGCCGTCGAGGATGCGGTGCGGCCGGTCACGTAGACATTCCCCGCCTCATCGACGGCGATACTATTTCCCCGTTCGGGGCTGCCTCCGCCGAGGAATGTCGAATAGACAAGCGCCGCCGGTCCTGACTGCGTCGGATCGAACTTGGTCACAAACGCATCGTTCATCCCTCCACCATACAGGCGCTGGAACGCACCGTCCGTCGTGGGAAATGTGTCCTGCGACCCAATCCCGGCGCCGCCTGTCACATAGATCCGGCCCGTGGAATCAACGGCGACGGCCGCCCCTTCGTCATTTCCCAAGCCGCCGAGATACGTCGAAAACTGCAGCGACGCACCATCGGGGCTCAGCTTGGTCACGAACGCGTCGTAGTCGCCCATGAGTTGGGACTGCCATGCATTCCACAGCGGAAAGTCGGTTGAGTTGGTTCGCCCCGTGATACAGGCATTCCCGCCCGAATCGACCGCGATGCCATTCCCGCGGTCTGCCAACGAGCCTCCGAGGTATGTGGAGTACACCAGCGTCGTGCCACTAGGATCGAGCTTCGTGACGAACACATTCGAGGCACCGGCGTTGTTGCTTTGATACGCGCCGGCGAGAGGAAAGTCGGCTGACGCCGTTTCGCCGGTCATGTACGCGCTTCCCGCGGAGTCCACCGCAATACCATTTCCCGAATCGAATCCGCTGCCGCCCAGCAACGTGCTGTACGAGAGCACTGGATCAATGATGAGGGGGCGCTTCACGTCGTACTCGGCCACTCGAAATCCGATTTCACCCTGCGTCGTCAACGCATACTGACCGTCGACGAAGTCCCTGGCGTCTCTATCGTCGGCCGTGCGTTGGTAGACAACAGGCTTGTGAAAGCGGATTTCCGTCTGTTCGACCCGCGCGACCAGATCGCCCCCCTCATCGATCCGGATCGCCGTGGCGCCGCTCAAGCGAAGGCGAATCCGTTCCGGATCGGCGCCCGGTCGGACGACAAAGTCGAACTCGAGGCGACGGTGCGCCCCGTAGTACAGAAGGTCGACGCCTCGAAAGACTGCTTGATATCGGACTCTGGCATAGTGCGGGATCTGTGTGCGCCACTTCCGAACGTCGTTACCGATGAAGTAGTTGCTGATGCCCGGAACACGATCGAGCGCCGTTGTCTGAACCGCCGGATTCGAATCAAGAAAGGTCAGTCGCAGCGTGGACGGTGGTCCGAGCTGAGACGATGTCATGAACACAGCCTCGTCGCCGGTGAGCAGCAGCGTATAACCGCTTCCGTGCGACAGAAACTTCACGTCGCCGTCCGCCTGACCGCGATTCGGTTCGAAGGTCAAGGGCAGCTCGGCAAAATGTGCGCGCACAGGGGTTGTGGGTGCAGGGGAAGGTCCGCTGGCCAATTGCAGATCGCTCGGGCGCGTCGGACGGGGTGGTTGATGGCGCCACACCCGAACCGTTGAGACCGATACACAGAGACTGAGGACCGCAAGAACGAAGAGAGGCGACGACGCCACGCGCTTCATATAGCCCTGTAACCTGGCAAAATTCATGAGTGGCTCGACCTTCGATCGGAGCCACTCATGAACCGTCCGTGCAAGCCTCGAATCAGTTCATTTTGCGTAACGCGGTCCTGACTCTTCGTGCGGCGTTGGTGGGGCTGGCCGCAGAGCTCAGGAACCCCAGATTCGAGGTGCCGAAGTTCCCAATGTTCGGAAAAACCGTGGGCAGATTGGATGACCCGACCCCAAACCAGGTTGCAAGCGTCGCGGCATACTGATCGACGCCGGTTGTCGGGATCCACCGCCCCCTCGCGCCCACCCCGTCGTCCGTGTCGTTGGGACCGCTGAGCTGCAGAGTTGGAAATCCTGCCGTCACTAACGGATCGACGGGGTTCGGATCAAAATAGAAATCTCCCCCCGTCACCGCGTCGCCCATGACGAATTGGTGACTCCCCCAGGCGTGGTCTGTGCCGGTGCCGGTTCCCGATCCTCCCGTTTTGAACGTTCGGCTGAAGTCGGACTCGGTGAACGTTGTGACCTGCGACCCGATGCCCAGTTCCGCCGACACGCACTGGTAGAACGCCGCCATGGCTTGAGAGAGCTGGTTGAGCAGACTCGGCTGTCCTGCATTGAAGTTGAGCGGGTCTGAACTCGGATTCTGATTATTGTGTGTATCAAACCCACCCAATGAGCAGAAGAAGATTTGCCGTCCAATGCCGAGCGTTGGCGCCAGCTTGATCAAGCGAGCCACTTGTTTCAACTGGCGACCCAATGCGGTATTCGGGAAGGCGGTCGTGACGTCCTGGCCCGACTGGAGCGCCTGGCTGTTCAGGATCGCCTGTCCCGTAATCGCGGCGACGTCGCGGACCAACGTCGGCGCACCACCGCTCCCATCCTGTGCGAGCAGATCCGTCAGCGCGCTGCCGGCCTGTGCATCGCTCGCGCGTTTCAGCTTGAGGGCATTGGCAAGGGTCGTGCCCGCATCCGGGAGCACGATGGGTCTGGTCGTCGAGCCAGCGCTGAAAATCGTGACCCCGGAGATGGACGCAATCGTCGGGAACCCGGAGGGATCAATCCCGAACACATCCGCCGTCCGTCCCGCCCATCCCGTCGGATAGGGACTTTGGGCAACCGAGGTCTGCCATTCGGTCTGCTGATCCGAGTGTGAAAAGAGCTGATACGGGTGAAGCAATCCGCTTCGGTAGTCAGTTCGACTAACAGGCTTGATTAGCGTGCCGACGTTTACGACCGCGGCAACCTTGTTTTGATTCCACAGGTCGAACAGGCTCGAGCCGTTGAATTGATTGCCGAGTGCCGGGTGAAGGCCGAACGCGGCACCGCCGCTCGGAGGCGCAATCTGTAGCACATCTGCCTGCGGAATCTGAATCCCGGTCCCTCCGCGGATATCGTTGTAGCCCCCTGGGTCGAAATAGTGGTCATAGGGGATGATCAGGTTGTTCGCGTCGTTTCCGCCAAACATAAAGATACAAACGAGAGCTTTGTAGCCGCTCCCATCGGTCTGGGCGAAGGCGTTCATGGTCAGCAACTGCTCCGCACCGGCACAGACCGCCGCTCGCGTGAGCAACGAGCAACCCAGTCCTCTGAGGAAATCTCTTCTTGAGCTCGCCATTGTCGTTTACCTCTCGACGTTGTATTGGGACGAGGTTGCAATCAAATAGATGGCTTCGCGCGCGCGTTTCAACGCCTGCGTTTGCGGATCTGGATCGGTGACGGCGGTGACGGCGACCACGAGCCTGGCGTTCATGTCGCCCGACATCGAACCATGCATCATCTGTCCGTTCAACGTGTCGACCAACGTCTGGGGGTCATCAGTCGGCAGCGCCAGGAGCGTGCCCTCGTCGAGCCAGGTTCCCATCGGTCGGTCGAGGTTCACGGTCGTCGGCATCATGTGGAAGACGACCTCTTGCGCGAAATCGACGCGTGCCAGCGATGTCGCCGTCGACTGAATATTGAACTCAGGCCCCAGACACTGGTCCGCTCCGGACGCGCCGCATGTCTGTTCTCCGGGAATGGCATAGCCCGGAGGGAAGAAGTTGAACACCGTCGGCGATCGAAACAGGTCCTCGTCCATGCGAATGTCAGACGGCAGGTACGCTTCTCCCAAGTCATAGTCTGTCGAGCCGTCCGACGTATTAAAGTCACGGAG
>JBPYEE010000132.1:0-6884 GCA_051985095.1 Vicinamibacterales bacterium
GCCAGTTCCTCACGAACGGCGGAACTTGCCTGGCGCGGTGCGAACAAGGCCGCGCGGTTCGCGGCCGGGGTTTCGAGGAGGTACTCCCTCGCCAGGTCGCGCGTCATCAGGTGATCGAGGCTCCGAATCAGCTCATCGAGATACTCGCTTTCGCCGGTTCGCAGCAGCGCGAACGCCTGGGCGGTCCGGACGCGGGCGCTCTTCTCAACGAGCCGCGCGGCCGAGATCTGCGTCTTCGTGCTCGAGTCCGCCACCAACCGGGCGATCCCTTCGTTGGCAAACACGCGGAATTCCTCGCTCTCGTCCATTCTGTACCGTTCGAACAACGTGGCCGACGACGGGTCGGCGATGTCGGCCAGCGCGGCCAGCGCAAGGACCGACGACTCGTCGTTTCGCTTGCCTTGTTCGACGATGCGACTCAAGTCCGGGACAGCGCCGGAAACGCGCATCGCGCCCAGCGTCGCGATCACCTCGTTGCGGACCGACCCGGAGTTGATGTTGAGCAGCGGCACGAGCTGCTGGGCCGTCGACGTATCGCCGATTTTGCGGAGGGCGCGAATGCCTTCAAACCGCAAGCCGTCGTCGCGGTCCTCGCGCACCAGCTGCAGCAGATCAGGAATCGCGGCCTCGGCTCGCAGGATACCCAGACCGCGGACGGCTGTCCGCCGTATTCCGCGCTCGCTGTCGCCGATGCGCCCCCGCAGCGACGGGACGACGGTCGGATCGACCGCCACATCGCGCTCGACGACGACGTCCAGATCGCGGTCCGACCCGAAGACAATCCGCTCACGAAGCGACGAGAGCGCGCTGGTGACCCCGATCGCGTGCGGCACATACAGGTTGACGAGCGACGCCACCGCGCGGGCGCGGATGTCCGGTTCATTGTCCAACGCGAAGGCGATGAACCCCGGTAAGGTCTGGCTGTCGTCCATCTGTTCGAGACTCATCTCGACTTCGCGGCGGACGGGCGCCGCGGGGTCGGCCGCCATCGCGATGAACTGTGGAATCGCTGCCTTGTAGTGGGCCAGGCCGAGCTCGTGCGCGGCGGTTTGCCGACGTCCCGGATCGGGGCTCTTGAGGTCATAGACGAAGGTCTCGACCGAGACTTGACGGGTCTGCGCGATCAGCCGAGCGTGGGCTGGGGCGATTGCGACGACGGCGATGAGCAGGCCGAACAGGTGTCGCCGGCGAGGGCTGGGCACGTTGCGCATGTCTCCTCCTGGACCGTCAGGCACCGCAGAGGCCAGTCCGCCGGACCTGAATCGCCACCTGCGATGTGAACGCGAACGGAACGATCGTTGTATCTTCTTCATCAGCACCGCGTTGGGATCGCGCGGCGGAGGGACGGCGTCGACCGGACGTGGGATCCGGCCGGCGGGACTAAACTCGCCGCGAGTGTACCATGGGCGTCAATCCGTTCGGCCGATCCGTTTTGCCAGACAGCGCATGCCGATGAGCTAGCGCGCCCGCGCCAGCACATGCCGGTGCCACGCGTCACGATCACTGGTGACGTGAAGCGGCCGAAGCGCGAGCAGCCCCGCGCGCCCGATCGATCCGCGCAGGTATTGCGCCTCCGCCAGGGCCGCTGCCGCATCCGGGTGCACCGGTGCGTTCAGCCCCGCTTCCGCCGCCAGCAGCCGGGCTTTCGCCTGAATGGCCAGTTCAAGGTCCACCCGCAGCAGGCAGAGCATGTCGACGACGACGTGCCGCGGCACACGGGTCTCGAGCGACGCCAGGTACTTGCCGAAACGCGTGGCGGCGACGGCGTCCGAGGCGATCAGCTGCAGCAGCTCGATATCGAGATCGAGACCCGCCACCACCCACTCACGTGTGGCCCGCTCGCTCCGCTGAAATACCGCGAGCATGAGGACGGGCAGGACCGCGAGCAGCAGACCCGCCATCGCGAGCGGCGGCAGCAGCAGATGGTTGAACGCCGAGTGCAGCGCGATCACGAGCGCCCAGCCGGGCAGAAACGCGAGCCCGCGCTGCATCCCGCGGCGGTCGATGGCGGTTTTGGCGAGCATCGCGAAGATCGAGGTCGTCGCGCCGTGCAGGATGGCGGTCCCGAAGCCGCGCACGAGCCACAAGATTGCCGAGGCCCCACCCAGGGCCCGCAGGAACGCGACGTTCTCGGCAAGCGCAAAGCCGCAGCCCACCGCAAAACCCAGGACCGCCGCGTCGATGAGGAATCCCACACGTCGGCCCAGCAGTACACAGGCAACGAACGCCGCTTTGGCTGTTTCTTCGATCGCCGGGGCGACATACCGCGCGAGCGCCGACTCGGAGACCAACCCGGTCTGCGCGATCGCGTCATAGGCCCAGTCGCAGATCAGCGCCGCGGCGACGCCCCAGAGCAACGCCTCGGCAATCGTCGCCCAGTGGGCGAGCTTGAAGGTGTCCATCAGAACCAGTGCCAGGAGAAAGAGCAGCACGGGCAGGAGCGCGATGCACGCGTTCACAACCATCCGTTTAGCGAAGCACCTTCAGCGACAGCATCAGCTCACGGCGCGGGCGGCCGTCGCGTTCGACGGCGAGGGCGGCGCCGGCCGACAAGGTCATATCCAGATTCGATAACGCGGTCAGCCGGAAGTCGAGTTGGCCGCCGAGGTCGCCGGCAACGCGACGCGGCGCCGCGGCGTCCAGATTGGTCGCCAGGGCACCGCCAAACAGCGCCGGGCGCAGCCAGCTCACGTAGAAGCCGGGCGTTCCGGCCCGGCGGAACCGGAGCGGCGGCAAATTCCATTCGATCATCGATTTGGCAAAGTTTCGCCCGGCGACTCCGTCGATCGACGCGCCGGGAAACGCATAGTACTCGCGATATCGCTGTTCCGCGCCATGATCGACGTAATTGTTCCCGAATGCGCCGAAATAGAAGTTCGCGAACGGCTCGTCGCGCCCCTGCGGTGAGAGGCCGGCCGCACTGCGCACCCAGATCGATGAATGCCCGAGCGGCAGCGGAAACCCGTGATCGTAGGTTGCATAGACCTTCGCGAACGCGGACGAGTTGGCGTCATCCGCTCGTGCGACGAGGCTCCAGCGCTCTCCCGCTTCGTCGTCGACGCTGCCGAGCGATGCGTGCGCGTCGGTATAGGTGAGCGACGCGATCGCGGTATACAACCGGTCGACGGCAACTGCCACGTTCTGAAAATCCGGCAGCTGATCGAGATGGCCCGCAACGCGGCCATCGAGATGGAGCTCGAGCCGGCGCGGCTCGTCGAACACCAACACGCTGGTATGGCCGACGCCAAGCGAGTAGCCGCGGCGACTGACTTTCGTCGGCCCGAACAAATCGTAGAAATCCGCGTCGTTCAGTCTCACGCTGCCGGTCCAGTCATACCGACGGTAGACGGCCCGGAGGTGCAGGCGCTCGGACGGTGGCAGGGTCGAATCCGGCGAATAGGCCAACGTCAACGCGGCGCCATTCAGCTGCACCGGGTCGGAAAACGCGGCGTTGACGCCGTAGGCGACGCTGGTCTTGTAGCCCGCGATGACCGGGTACACCGACTCGAGGCGGAGGCGTTGGAGCGGACGGTACGTTGTCGGCGTGGTGAGCATCGACTCGATTGGCACCGACATTGGCGAGCCTGCGTTCCACGACTTCAGGACCGGGTGTTTCTCGACGAGTTGTTGCCCGAGAAATTCGATGGCGCTGACGTCATCGAGCGGCGTTGCGTCGACGATCGCGGGGATGAATCCCTCGCCGGTGTACCGAAAAACGAGCAGCGTGCCATCGCCGACCTCGATCGGCTTGAAGAATCCGGTCTCGGCATTCGTCAGGGCCTCCAGTTTGCCGGTCGCCAGCTCGTACCGAAAGATGTTCGAGACGCCGGTGTAGTAGGAACTGCCGTACAAGTACTGACCATCCTCGGAGAACACGAAATCCTCCGGGATCGCAGTCCCGAAATCAAACTGCGCGACCGGCGTCGGATCCTGGTCGAGCAGGCGCGCTGTGTTCATGACGCGGAGGACCTGACGCCCGTCGATTTCTCCGACCGAGATCGACGCCAGTGTCCCGTCAGCCGAGAGATCGAGATCGTAGGCGGTGTCGCCATACGGCCAGGAATACACCGACTGCCAGTCGCGATACGGGTACGGAACGCGGACGAGCGTGCAGATCCCGTTGAAGGTGCGGACCCCCCACAGGCTGCGATCCGCCCGGTTGAACGCCAGCTCGCCGATCCGGGCGTCCTTGAGCAGCATCCGTTCCTGTTTGGTGTGCACGTCGAGCGCCATCAGATCGCGCCAGGCCGTGTTGTCGGCGGTGTAGAACAGGGTTTCCGACGTCGGGTCGAAGGCAAGCGACGTCACCGTGTACGACCGCGGCTCCTTGATGTCCCGCAGTTTTTCGATCGCGCCGCTCTCGAGCGAGATCGCCCCGATGTAGCCGAGGGTGCCCGGATAGTTGAGCCCGGCGTACAGCGTGCGGGTGTGGCGATCGAGGTACGCGCGCGACAGCGACCCGAGCGCCTGCTTGGACACGTCTCGGTAGCTGGTCGTCGGATACTTTCGAATCGCCATGAGATTGGTCGTCTGGAACTCGCGCTCGAACGCGATCCAGTCCGACCACGCGCGCTCCAGCGAGATGCCGTACACCTGACGGAACTGTGACGCGTAGTACGCACGGCTCCCATCGACCCGCGACACCCACCGGACCAGCGACTCAGGCGAGTACTTGTAGGCGAGATACTCCATGAATCGTGTGCCGTAGAGGTACGAGTTGGCCTCGAGGCGGAAATCGGCCTTCGTCAGTTCGGATGAGAGGCCGAGCGGATCGTAGAACGCGGTGCCATCACGCACCATCGATCGGAACACCATTTCGTCGTACGGCCCCTGCGCGCGCCCGATGCCACCGGCCATCCAGGTGTCAAGAAAGACGGCAATCCCCTCCATGTACCAGCGGGGTGCCGCGCGCCGCGGCGTCGTCAGATAGAAGTACCCCATCGATTCAGGGTGATCGGCCGTCGGCGCCACCTTGCCGCGAAACAGCGTTCGAAAGAGCCGATCCCGGCCGACGGCCCTGTCCGCCGTCGCGACGTGCACCAGCTCATGATTCATGAGGTAGTTCATCCGTTCGTTCGCGGTGAACGTTTCGTAGGCGAAACTGAGCGGCGCAATCTTGACCGTCACCAGATCGCGCGGCACCGCATCGGCGCCGGCGTTGCCGAAGTCGGCAAAGTCGGTCAGCAGGACCGTGATCTTCTCGGACGGTTTGAAGTCGAACAGCCGGTACTGGAACGCGAGCGAGTTCTCGAAGGAGCGGGCGACGTGCGGCGTGAGGAACGACTGTGTCGGCTCGAGGTAGACAAGGGTCAGATCCGGCGTCTCGACCGACGCCAGCTGCGCCGCACTCGTCGCCGGCCAGAATGCGGCAACGAGTGCGGCCAATCCGAGGAGAGGCGGTAACCGCAGCGCCGCGACCCTACTGCGAGTTCGCGGCGGCCTGACTCTCGAGCGCCTGGATCAAGGCGGAGCTGGCGAGCGCGTTGACGAACGCCGCGCTCGAGAGCGCGTGCGCGAACGCCGAGCTCGCCAGCGCCGCGGCAAACTGCGGCGTCGCCAACGCCGCCTGGAACGCCTGGTTGTTCATCGCCGCCATGAACGAGGCGTTCGCGAGCGCCGCCTGGAATGCCGGGCTGGCGAGCGCCACCTGGAACGCCTGGCTGCCCGCCACGGCCTGGAGCGCGGCCTGGCCCGCGAGCGCCGCCTGGACCTGCTGGCTCGCAAGAGCCGCCGCCGCACCGGTGTCGGCCAGCAAGGCTTGCACGGACGGGCTGGCGAGCGCCGCCTGGACCTGCTGGTTGCGCAGCAGCTGCGACACCGACGAACTCGACAGCGCCTGCACGACCGCCTGGGCCGCCAGCGCCTGCTGCACGGCGGGAACCGAAAGCGCGGCGCGCACCGACGGATCCGCGACCGCGTGCTGGAATTCCTTGCTCCTGATCGCCTCACGCGCCGTCTTGTCGGCCATCAACTTGTGAAACGCATCAGTCTGCAGGAACGCCTGCAGTTCCGGATCTTGCGTTTTCACGTCTTCGCTGCCGATCTGCTCGGCCCGATACCGCTTCGCGGCGCCGATCGCCCCCTCGGCGCCCTTGCCAACCGGCGGATACCCGGTAACCGCGAACGCAATCAGCAGCGCGGCCGCCACTGCCGCCACTCCCCAGACGATCTTTCGCATCATGAATTGACCTCCGGCCGTCTGCCACCGCGGCGATCGGCCCCTCACGTTCTCCGTTTTTGCGATCTCCGTCATGATTCGCCGCGAAAGGTCGGCGGGGGGCTCGACCGGCTTGAGTCCGTCGAGCAACTCCCCAACCCACCGGTGCGCCGCGGCGTCAATGTCGCTGTCGCCAGGTGGGCTCATGCCAGCATCCTCCACGCGCTGAGGCTTTCCGCCAGGCGCTGCCGCGCCGAGTACAGGCGCGACCTGACGGTCTTTTGCGGAATGCCGACGGTGATCGCGATATCTTCGTAGGACATCTCCGCAAAATGCCGCAACACGATCACCTCACGATACTCGGGCGACAACGACATCAATGCCTGCTGAACGGCCCGCTGCCGCTCGGCCTCCTCAACCACGTCGACCGGCGCGCACGGCCCGACCAGGTCATCGGAGAGTGGTTCCCACGTGCGTGCGGCGCGAAGCACGTTCAGGCATTCGTTCCTGAGAATGCGGTAGATCCAGCTGAAAAACCGTTGGTTCGTGTCGAAGGTGTCCAGCCGCGTGTACGCCTTGATGAAGGCGTTCTGCGTGGCGTCGCTGGCCTCGTTGGAGTGCCCGAGCAGCCGCAGGGCGACGTTAAAGAGCGGCCGCTCGTATCGGCGCACCAGGTCTTCAAAGGCCGCCGATTCACCATCCAGGCAGCGGTGCACGGCCGCGACGT
>JBPYEE010000133.1:0-9584 GCA_051985095.1 Vicinamibacterales bacterium
TCTGGAGCGCGTATGGCGAGAGCGGACTGGTCGGCATGTCCTCGCGCTTGGGCAGCGTCGGCGTGTCGCCGTAGGCCGACGAAGAACCCGCGTAGACCAGGCGCTTGACGCCCGCGTCACGCGCCGCGACGAGCACGTTCAGCGACGCATCGACGTTGGCGCGATTCGCTGTGACCGGGTCCGACACTGACCGCGGTACCGACGGGATGGCCGCCTGGTGGAGCACGTAGTCCATGCCTGTGACGGCCCGGGTCGCGACCGCCATGTCAGCCAGGTCGCCTTCGAGGAACTCGACGTCGGGGATGTGCTCGAGGTTCCGCCGCTTCCCTGTAATAAGGCTGTCGGCCACCCGAACCCGATGCCCGCGACGGACGAGCTCCTCTGTCAGATGCGATCCGATGAAGCCCGCGCCGCCCGTTACGAGGTAGTTCGCCATGACGCCGAGGTGCGGTGCAAACGCTAGTCCGTGAAGCCAGCGTGGGAAAGCCCGGGCACCAGTTTGAGGGCGTTTTGATAGTACAGCTTCCGCAGGACCGGATCAGGCAATCCGATACCGTACAACTTCCAGAAGGCGTGATAGTCGCGATAGTAGTCGAAGTATTCGTCGTTGGTCTCGAACACCCGCCAATAGTACGGATACTCGTCGGGCTGATAACTGTCTTTGCCGAAGAGAATTCGATCCTGGTACTTCAGGAAGAAGTCGTGCGCACCGCGCGGCTGTCGGCCGAAGTCGTACAGCACCGCTGCGACGTCGTAATACACGTTCGGATGCTCATCGAGCAGTTTGCCCGCGCGCGCGAGATCGTTTGCGTGCCACCCGAAATGCGCGAGGATGAACTTGGTATTCGGATGCTTCGCGATCATGTTGTTGCGTTCGGTCATCAGCTCTTCGAACCGGACGCCCGTCTGGTGGCGGCGATCGGGATAGAGCGCCAGCTCGAGCCAGCGCTCGTTGGTGTAGTCAAGCGGGTCGAAGAAGGCCGGCGGCTCGGCGATGTGAATCAGCACCGGCACGTTGGTGCGCGCGCATGTCTCCCAGATCGGATCGAGCTCGGGATCGTCCACTCGCAGCCGCGATCCATCCGCTTTGCGATCAAACATCCCGAGGTCTTTGAAGACCTTCAATCCGACGGCACCGGCCCTGAGATCCGCTTCGAGCGTCCGCGCCAGCTGCGCGCCCGACCCGGGGCCGATGTGGCTGAAATCGACGTTTGCAAAGAGCACCATGCGATCGGCGTACGGGCTCTTCCGAATCGCGTCGATCCCCTGGCGCAACCGATCGCCCCACGACCCGCTGAGGTTTACCAGCAGGCGGAGATTGTTCGCGTCCATGCCCTTCACCACGCGCGCAAACTCGCCGACCGAGATCGGTGTGGGCTGATGGCTGTGGATGTCGATGACGGTGAATTTGGCGCGCGGCACAGGGTGTTGGGGCGTGACGAGCTGCGACTTTGGCTTGTACTCGCGGATGGTCGGCGCCTTGAACTCCGGCTCCCGGCCCTCGGCGGGCCGCGGCCGAATCTGACCTGGTGCCAGCTGCGCCGACGCGGTCGCCGTTGCGAACAGCACAATCAGGAGTTTTTTCATAGAAGATCGCAGCGAGCCATAAGCCGAATTCTGTTCCCGCCGTCGGCCGTACGGACGCGACGGGCGACGATCATTCCTCTAGCCGCGCCATCGCTGGCGCGGTCAAGCGACCGACCCGGAAGCCTCGGACGGGCCGTCCGATCAGCACGGCCCGCGGCGCTCAAACGCCGCGGACTGCCGGCGCTTCCCTATTTGGTCTTGCTCCGTGCGGGGTTTTGCCTGCCGCGCGTGTTGCCACGCGCGCGGTGCGCTCTTACCGCACCTTTTCACCCTTACCGTCCGGGCTACGGAACGCCCGTTTCCCGTCCGGCGGTATGTTTTCTGTGCCACTGTCCTTCGGGTTACCCCGACCGGGCGTTACCCGGCGCACTGCCCTGCGGAGTTCGGACTTTCCTCCCGCCCCCACGTGTTGCGAAGGCGGGCGATCGTCTGGCTCGCTGCGACGACTCTAGTTTACCAAGGGACCAATCGTGCGCGCGCTGCGGTCAGCCGTCGGTCTCCTGCGAGATCTTGTACTGCTCCAGCTTCTTGTACAGGTTGCTGCGCGGTGTATGGATCACTTCGGCCGTTTTGGAGATGTTCCAGCCATTCTCCCGCAGCTTGGAGACCAGAAACGCCCGTTCTGTGTCTTCCTTGAACTCGCGCAGGGTGCCCGCCTTCTCGGTCTCGCCGTCAGTGACCGGCTTCGCGGGTACGGTCCCGCCGCTGGCTCCCGCGCCTGGCGTCCGGACAACGTCCGGCAGATCGACCGCATCGATGGTGTCGCCGCCGGTCATGATGATCAGCCGTTCGACGGTGTTGCGCAGCTCCCGGATATTGCCCTTCCAGCGGTAGCGCTGCAGCGCCTCGATTCCCGCCGCCGTGATGCGCTTGGGCCGCACATTGTTTTCACGGCTGAAATAGTCCATGTAATGACGCAC
Organism: Vicinamibacterales bacterium; assembly: GCA_051985095.1. Lineage (GTDB taxonomy): Bacteria > Acidobacteriota > Vicinamibacteria > Vicinamibacterales > CAVVIG01 > Gp6-AA45. Next base: position 2,508 of record JBPYEE010000133.1, read on the forward strand.
GAGCGGCGGGATGTCCTCCGGCCGCTCGCGCAGGGGCGGCACCTGGATCGGAATCACCGCCAGCCGAAAATACAAATCCTCGCGGAAATGGCTCTTCTCGATTTCTTCTTCGAGATTCTTGTTCGTCGCGGCGATCACGCGCACGTCGACTTTGATCGTCCGTGCCGATCCAAGCCGTTCGACTTCGCCTTCCTGCAGCACGCGCAGGACTTTGGCCTGCGTCTTGGGACTCATGTCGCCGACTTCGTCGAGGAAGATCGTGCCGCGATCGGCCTGCTCGAACTTGCCCACCTGCTTCTCGGTCGCGCCGGTAAACGACCCTTTTTCGTGCCCGAACAGCTCCGATTCGATCAGCTCCTCGGGGATCGCGGCGCAGTTCACCTGCACGAAACGCTCGCGGCTGCGCAGGCTGTTGCGGTGGATCGTCCGGGCGACGAGCTCCTTGCCGACGCCGCTCTCGCCGCTGATGAGGACGGTGGCATTGGTGGGCGCCGCGCGCGAGATGGCCGCCGTGACCTGCTTCAGCGCCGGGCTGTCGCCGATCATCTGATGCCGAATCTCGACCGCCTTCTTCAGCGACCGATTCTCGTCGCGCAGCTGACGCTGATCGAGCGCGTTGCGCAGGCTGACCAGGACGCGGTCGCTGGCAAACGGCTTTTCGATGAAATCGAAGGCGCCCTTTTTCGTCGCTTCCACGGCCGTGCTGATCGTGCCGTGACCTGAAACCACCACCACCGGCAACGCCTCGTTCATCGTATGCAGTCGATCGAGGACCTCGAGGCCATCCATGCCGGGCATCTTCACGTCGAGCAGCACGAGGTCAGGTGCGTCGCGCTCGGCCAGCGCCAGGCCTTCGTGGCCGGTAGCGGCGCCGATGAACTCGTATCCCTCGTATTCAAGCGTCATCCGCAACGAGTCGCGGATCGCAGCCTCGTCGTCGATCACCAGGATGCGCGTCTTTGGCATGTCGTGAACGCCAGGTCTCCGGCGACCCGGTCTATCGACCGTCCTCCACCCGAACCGTCTTCAGCTGGCGCTGCTCGAGGTCTGGTGAGTAGATGTAGAGAGTCAGGATGTCGCCTTGACGGGCGGTTCGCGCCACTCGCCGGTAATCCCCGACCGACTCCACGCGTTGACGATTGATCTCGAGGAGCACGGTCCCGCGTTCGATGCCGGCGTCAAACGACGAACTCATCGGCTCCACGCGCGTGATGAGCACGCCCTTGGTCGCCTTGGGCAGTTCGAGGCGGTCTGCCAGCTGCCGATCGAGGTCGCGGACTGTCAGGCCGAGGAGGCCGTCGCCGTCGAGCTTCGTGCGGTCCGGCGGCGGCGCCGGATCGCTCCTCTCGGGCGCGTCGCGCGACGGGCGCTCCGCGAGCTTGATCGTCAGCGCCTCTTCGTGCCCGTCGCGCACGAGCCGCAGGTGCGCCGGCGATCCGGGCGGACGCGCCGCCACCTCACGAATCAGCTGATCGTCGGACGCAATGGCGTGGTCGTCGAGCGCCGTGACGATGTCGTACGGGCGCAGGCCGGCTCGATCGGCCGGCGATCCGGCGGTCACATCCTGCACGAGCGCGCCGTGATTGACCGTCAGCTTCAACGATCGCTCGAGATCGGGATCGACATCGCGCAGCGCGACACCCATGTAGCCGCGGCTGACGCGCCCCCGGGCGCGCAACTGGGGCAGGATGGCCGTCGCGCCGCTGATCGGCACGGCGAAGCCGATGGAGCTGGCGCGCGAGCTGATGGCCGCATTGATGCCAATGACCTCGCCTCGCGCGTTGATCAGGGGACCGCCGCTGTTGCCGAAGTTGATGGCGGCGTCAGTCTGGATGTAATTGTCCAGACTCATGTCGAACAGCTTGCGGCCGAGATAGCTCACGACCCCCACAGTCACCGTGTGCTCGTAGCCGAGCGGGTTGCCGATCGCGCACACCCATTCACCCATTCGCAACGCCCCCGAGTCGCCCAGCGGCGCGACCGGCAGTCCCGTCTGCCCGTCAACCTTGATGAGCGCGATGTCGGTATCGGGGTCCGATCCCACCAGGCGTGCCCGCATCGTCCGCCCGTCGGAAAGCTTGACGGTGATCCGCTCCGCGCGGTCGACGACGTGATTGTTCGTCAGGATGCTGCCGTCGGCGTCGATGATGAACCCGCTGCCGGCGCCGCGACGGGGCGAGTCCCGTTCATTTCTCGGATTGGGGACGTCGAATTGTTCCGGCGGATCCGGGATGCCCGTCCGATCCCGGCGCCGCTTTGCATCGCGTCCCCGCATCGTGGCATCGATATTCACCACCGCCGGGTTGATCCGCTCGACGATGTCGGCAAAATTGAACAGCGGCGCCGCCGTGGGCGCCGACGCATGCGCGATCGGGCGGCCGGCGGCGTTCGCCTTGACCGCCTTGCCCGCCGAGACGGCCGGGCGCGAGCCGAGGCCGGCGACAATCGCCCCGACGAGAAAGGCGACGACGGCGGTCAGCACGAGGGTGATAGCGGTGAATCGTTTGGACACTACTTTCCCATTATAAGAGCCCGAAACGCGTCCTCATCGAGAACCTCGACCCCGAGCTTCCGCGCTTTCTCCAGCTTGCTTCCGGCGTCGCTCCCCGCGACGAGGAATGTCGTCTTGGCGCTGACCGATCCGGCGACCTTCGCGCCCAGCCGTTCGAGCGCATCGGTCGCCTGGTCGCGTGTCATCGTTGCCAGCGTGCCCGTGACGACGACCGTCTTACCGGTCAGCGGTCCCGCAGGCGCGGCAGCGGGCTCCGGCAACGAGGTGCTCATGTTGACGCCCGCCGCGGCCAGCCGCTCGATCAGATCACGGTTCCGCGGTTCAGCGGCGAACGCGCGCACCGAATCGGCCACCACAGGGCCGATCTCCGGCGCCGACTGGAGCTCGTCGACATTGGCATTCATCACGCGAGTGACCGTGCGGAAATGCCGCGCCAGTGTCGCCGCCGCCTTCTCGCCGACGTGGCGGATGCCAACGGCGTAAAGAAGGCGTGAGAGGTCGTTGGCCTTGCTCCGCGCGATTTGCGCGATGACGTTCGCCGCTGACCGCTCGCCCATTCGGTCGAGCGCCGCGAGCCGGTCGGCAGTCAGGTGGTAGATATCGGCGTAGTCGCGGACGATTTCCTTGCTGACGAGCTGGTCGACCAGCGCTTCGCCGAGCCCGTCGATGTTCATTGCCGAACGGGAGGCGAAGTGTTCGAGGCTCCGCCGGATTCGCGCGGGGCAGGAGAGGTTCTCGCAGCGCCAGACAACTTCCTCGGCGTCTCGGTGCAGCGTGCTGCCACACACCGGACAGGTGGTCGGCATCATGAACGGCACGGCGTCGGCCGGCCGCAGGCTGAGGATCGGCGCCACGACTTTGGGGATGACATCGCCCGCCTTTTCGATGATCACCGTGTCGCCGGCGCGGATGTCCTTGCGCGCGATGTCTTCGGCATTGTGAAGCGTCGCCATCGAGACCGTCGATCCCGCCACGAAGACCGGCTCGAGCACGGCGAACGGGGTGACGGCACCGGTCCGACCCACGTTGACGTCGATCTTGAGCAGCCGGGTGTGCGCCTGCTCCGCCGGGAACTTGAAGGCCGTCGCCCACCGTGGAAACTTGGCCGTGGCTCCGAGGCGGTCCCGCAGCGCGAGGTCGTCGACTTTGACGACGACGCCATCGGTGTCGAAGTCCAGCGTGCGGCGCCGGTCGGCCCACTCGGTGCAGAAGGCGGCGACCTCGTCGATGCCACGGCAGCGGCGCCAGTGCGGCTCGACGGGCAGTGTCCAGCCGCGCATCGCCTCGAGCGTCCGGGCCTGGCTGTCGAGATCGCGGGCGTCGGTCCGTTCGGTGACGACCTGGTAGGTGAAGGCCGACAGCCCGCGTTTCGCGACGAGCGCCGGGTCGAGGTTGCGCATCGTCCCGGCCGCGGCGTTTCGCGGGTTCATGAAGACCGCCTCGCCGGTCTTTTCGCGATCGCGATTCATGCGATCGAACGACGTGCGCGGCAGGTAGACTTCGCCGCGGACCTCGATGCGACCCGGCGGGCCATTCCGGAGCGCCAGCGGAATGGCGCGAATCGTTCGCACGTTGGCGGTGACGTCTTCGCCACGCACGCCGTCACCGCGCGTCGCGCCGCGAACCAGGCGTCCGTCCACGTAGGTGAGCGCGATGCTCAGTCCGTCGATCTTCAATTCGACGACATACCCGGCTGCGGCATCGCCGAGGCCGGCGCCTCGACGCACGCGGTCGTCGAAGGCCCTCAGCTCCTGATCGGAGTACGCGTTGTCGAGGCTGAGCATGGGCACCAGGTGCTCCACCGTCGGGAAGGATTCGACCGGCCGGCCCCCGACACGCTGCGTCGGGGAATCGGGGGTCACGAGATCGGGGTGTTCGGCTTCGAGCCGCTCGAGCTCGTGGAGCAGACGGTCGAATTCCTCGTCGGACACCTCGGGCGCGTTGTGGACGTAGTACCGCTCCTCGTGGTGCCGGACGAGATCGCGAAGCTCGTTAACGCGTTGACGCGGGTCCATAGTGCGGAAGAGTCATGCCGGCTGCCCACCGCGCCCTCGCCTGACGCCGGGCTCGACGCGAGTCGAGTTGAGGTCGATCAGTGGTCGCGCGAGAGCACGTAATCAGGCAGTGCGAGCAATGCCTCGCGCTCCGAGCTGGGCGGAAAGGCGTACAGCGGTTTCTTGGCGCGGTCGGCGAACTCCGAGGCGCGCCGATACGCGTAGTCGATCGAGGCGTGATCCTTCAGACAACGCAGCAACGTCTCCCACTGAGCGGTGGTAATCGTCCGCGAGCTGATCACGTCGCGCACGATATCCGAGGCGACGCCGCCCGGTTCCTGCTGGAGCAGGTGGATCAGCGGCAGGGTGACTTTCCCTTCTCTCAGATCCGCGCCGATCGGCTTCCCGACCGATTCCGCGTCACCGGTGAAATCCAGCAGGTCGTCGACCAGCTGAAACGCCATGCCGAGGTTGAAGCCGTACTCGCGCAAGGCCTGTTCGCGTTCATTGGGCACCTCGCCCAGCATGCCGCCGATCTGGGCGCACCCGCCGAACAAGTACGCCGTCTTGCGCCGGATGATGTCGAAGTGCTCATCCTCCGAAATGTCCGCGTCGCCGTTTTTCGTGAGTTGGTACAGCTCACCCTCGATCATCTTGAGCGTCACGTCGCACAGGACGCGCACAAGGTCGAGGGTATCGTGGGTGAGCGCCAGCGCCATCGACTTGATGTAGAGATAGTCGCCCAGGAGTACGGTGATGTCGTTGCCCCACCGCGAGTGGACGGCGAGCCGGCCGCGGCGGAGATCCGAATCGTCGATGATGTCGTCGTGCACGAGCGTCGCGGTGTGGATGAACTCCACGACCGCAGCATAGAGAACCGCGCGATCGCCCGTGTAGCCGCTCAACCGCGACGCCATGAGCAATACCGCGGGACGCATGCGCTTGCCGCCGCTCGTCTGAATGTACTGGCCAATCTTCGGGATGAGATCGACGTGCGACTGCACGTGCCGGCTGAACTCGCGGTCGACCTGCTCCAGGTCGGCGCGGATCGGATCGAAGATTTGCGACAGGGCGAGCGAGTTTTCCACAGGTTCAGCTATGGGACTTTATCATGGGCGGAACAGCGCGTGGAAGTTCGCTCGCGTCCGTGCCGCCATATCGGCTGCGCTGATTCCGTGCAGCTCCGCAAGGGTCTCGACGACACGTGCGACGAAGGCCGGTTCGTTGCGTTTGCCGCGGTGGGGTGGCGGCGCGAGAAACGGGCTGTCAGTTTCGGTCAGCAGGCGGTCGATCGGCACACGGCGAACCGTGTCGCGAAGCGCCGCCGCCTTGGGGAACGCGATGATCCCCGCCAGGGAGATATAGAACCCGAGCGCGAGCGCGCGATCGGCCAGGGCCGCGGAACCGGTGAAGCAGTGCAGAACGCCGCGCAGCCGGCCGCCGCCCTCGTCCTCGAGGATCCGCATCGTGTCGTCGTCCGCCTCGCGGGTGTGAATGACGACGGGCAGGGCCAGTTCGCGCGCGAGCTGCACCTGTCCGCGCATGACGGCCTGCTGGACGTCCCGCGGCGAGAAATCGTAGTGGTAATCGAGCCCGATTTCCCCGACTGCACGCGCGCCCGGCGTCGAGGCCAGCTGTTCGCGCACCACCGTCGAGGCGCGAGCCGGATCGCCCGCAAACTCGTGCGCCTGGTGGGGGTGAACGCCGACCGCAAACCGCACGTCGGGCCAGAGGCGCGTCAGCTCGGTCGCCTGCACCGCCTCCTGCTCGTTCCCGCCTTCCAGGATGACGCACACGCGTTCGACGCCGGCGCGCTGGGCGCGCGCCACCACGGCGTCGAGATCCCCGGCGAAGGTCTGGTCCGCGAGGTGACAGTGCGAGTCGATCACCGCACTCGAGTGCCAGCGGCCGGCGCGTTCGCGAAGGTGACGACTTCCGGCTTGCCGCCGTCTGGGCTCGCGGCGAGGACCATCCCGTTCGACTCGATGCCCATCAGCTTGGCGGGTTTCAGGTTAAAGACCACGACCACTGTCTTGCCGACGAGCGCTTCCGGTTCGTAGGCTTCGGCAATACCGGCGACGAGGGTCCGTTGCTCGCTGCCGACATCGACGGTCAATTTCAGCAGCTTCCTGGATTTCTCCACTTTTTCCGCCGTGAGCACCTTCGCCACGCGGAGTTCAACCTTCATGAACTCGTCGATAGTGATGCGGTCAGACGGCGCCGAGCCGTCAGCGGCGGCCGTGGCCGGTGCGACGGCGCGGGCCGCGGCGCCCGGAGACGGCTGGTCCGGTGGAAGCGGATTGTCACTCACAGTGGTTGTCTCCTTCCGCGGCCAGAGTGGCCCTTGCTGCAGCAGTGTACGCGCGCCGTCGGGCCGCCACCGGCCGTCTCGATCGAGATGGAGTCCCGCGGCGGGGGCACCCAGGCGCCGCAGGATTTCCCGACTCGACGAGGGCATGATCGGTTCGAGCATGAGCGCCGCCAGCCGTCCAGCCTCGGCGGCATCGAACAGCACCTGGGTCAGCTGATCGGCCGCTGCGGCATCTCTCGCCAGTGTCCACGGTGCCGTCG
>JBPYEE010000134.1:0-4624 GCA_051985095.1 Vicinamibacterales bacterium
CATCGTGATCGCGATCAGCGGCGGCAACTATTCGGGTGAATACCTGGCGTTCGCGCTGCCAGCCAGCGGCGACCGCCCGACGGCCGGGCGATAGCGCGGCCGATCGGCCCCTCCTTCCCGGCCGGCCCCGCCTCCTTTTCGTCTAAGTGAAGAAAAGGAGAACGCGGGCCGGCCGGACCTTTTGTAGGCCAGCGTCCTCGTCGGCCGACGCCGTCCGAGGACGTCTGGCGTCCTGCGCGGTGCACAAATCAGCGCGCGGCAACTCCCCTCGCAATCACTTAGGGCGTGGCAAGCTTCCTGCTTGGCGCATCGGCGTATGCGCAACTCTATTGGTGTGCTTTTTATCGCCTCAACTGTGCTGCTGGTCGCGCCAGCTGTGCAAGCACAGGAGACGGAGGGCGCTACTCAGGATCAAACAGCTGCCGCACCGCCGCAGGACGCGAACGGCACTGGTCAGGATCAAACAGCGCGACCAAAAGCGATCGAGTACAGCGAGGGTTACGAAACGCGCGCGAAGATCCACAAGTATGCGAGCTGGGCCACTCTCCCACTCCTGGGCACCGAGGCATTGCTCGGCCAACATTTGTACAATGATCCCTACAGCCGCACCAGTCCGGTCCGCGGGGCCCACATCGCCGTCGGCACGGCGATTACCGGTTTGTTCGCCGTGAACACGGTGACCGGCGCGTGGAATCTCTGGGGGGAGGGCCGGCAGGATCCCAACCATCGGCCGCTCCGTCTCGTGCACGGCATTCTGATGCTGGGGGCCGACGCCGGCTTCGTCGCGGCATATGGCACGGGACCAGGTGGCCGCGACCTGGTCAACTTCGACTCGAGGAAAGCGACACATCGGACCGTGGTGTTCACCACGATGGGGGTGGCCACGGCGAGTTATCTGATGATGCTCATCGGCAATCGGTGATATGACGGAACTGCTCACATCCTGGGGATCTCTTTATGCGAACCACGCGGCCATCCGGACGCTTGTCGCGTTTGTCCACGTCGGGGCGCTGATCGGGGGCGGCGGCGTGGCGATTGCCGCCGACCGATCGTTGCTGCTCGGATCGCGTGACGACGACTGGTCGCGCAGGACGCTGCTCGAGGGCCTCGAAACCACGCATCGCTTCGTGATCGTCTCGCTCGTCCTCATCGGCGTCAGCGGCGTCCTGCTGTTCGCCTCCGACTACGAGACGTTCATTTACTCACGTTTCTTCTGGATCAAGATGGGGCTGGTCGCGGCCCTGGCGGTCAACGGCGCGCTGCTCTGGCGGGCCGAACGGCGCGCGATGCGGGGCGACGACTCGGCGTGGCGGATGCTGCGCGCGACGTCGGTCGCGAGCATCACGCTCTGGCTGCTGACCACACTGGGCGGTGTCGCGCTGCCGAATATTGGATGATGGATTGCAAGGATTGTACGACCCGACGACAGTTTCTTGAACTCGCCTTTCTGGGCCTGGCCGCACTGCCCATCGCGTTTGTCGACGGCGTCGCCGCGCAGGGCTCCGAACATCGGTATCCGTTTCCGACCGGCGACGGCGTGACGATCGACCGCAAGGAGCAGGTGATCATCGTTCGATCCCAGGGGCACGTCTACGCGTTCAACCTGTCCTGCCCGCACGAGAACACGGCGCTCAAATGGCTGCCGAAGGACATGCGGTTTCAGTGCCCGAAGCACGAGTCGAAGTATCAGCCCAACGGCACCTTCATGTCGGGCCGCGCCACGCGCAATATGGATCGGCTGAAGATTCGGCGCGACGGCGACGCGCTCTTCGTCGACCTGTCGCACATCATCAAGTCAGACGCCGATCCCGCCGGCTGGGCGGCCGCCGCGATCACGGTCTGATCGGCGGCGGCCCGACCGCGATTCTTACTGAGCGCTCGTGGTCCTCGTCGGCGCGCTGCTCTTCAACAGATCGTTCATCTCATAGAGACGTCCGTTGGCGATGACGCGCCTCACCTTGCGGGCGTTGGCGAGGTCGACGAGCGGATCGCCTTCGACCATGATGAGGTCGGCCAGCTTCCCGGCCTCGATCGTGCCGGTATCGACGTCGAGCGCGCGCGCGGGATTCACCGTCGCGGTCTTCAACGCCTCGAACGGCGTCATCCCCGCCGCCACATACGACGCGAGCTCGCCGTGCAGATTGATCGCATTCGGCGTGTCGGTGCCGGCGACGATCACGCCGCCGGCGCGCATCACGTCGACGACCATCTTGCCGTTGCCGGCCGCAGGCGCCGGACCGGTCGGTTGGCGGGCCACCTCGTCCTGCATCCACTGCGGGTACAGCTTGAACCGGGGATCGTTCTTCAGCTCCGGCTCGCGCTCGAACAGGAGGCGGCCCGATCCGAACATCGTGGGCGTCAGATACCGCTGGCTCTTGCCGAACAGCTGCACGACGTCGTCGTAGGCACGCTGCAGGGTGGCCATCTTCGGCGAGTAGCCGCGCCGGCTCGTCGCCGAGGTGTGCTCCGTGTTGTCGACACCGACGAGCGCCGCCGGATAGATCTCATGCGTTGCCACCGGAATGCCGATGCTGTGCGCGAATTCGACCATCCGCTTCTGCTGCAGATCCGGCAGGCGCACGTAGCTCTTGAGCAGGTCATACTGCAGCACCTTCGCCCGCTGGAGCTCCATTTCAAAGTGTGCCGGGCCTGACAACGCGATGCCCATCTTGTAATAGACCCGCTGCCATTCCATCAGGTTGCCGGTCCCGAACAGGCGGGGACCGGGCCGCACGCCGGCTTCGTTCGCTTCGCGCTCTTCGACGACTTCGTACGGCGTGTTGCCGGGGCTGCGCACGGTCGTGATGCCGAACGCGAGGAAGGCGCGCCCTTCGGCCTCGCCGAAATCCGGCTGGATGTGCGAGTGAAACTCGGTCAGGCCGGGCATGACCGTGAGGTCGGACGCGTCAACGAGCTGACGGCCGGCGCCGTTCGCCTCGGCGTGCGGCAGGACGTTGACGATCTTGTTCCCGTCGATCAGGACGTCGACGTTCGACCGCTCGGTGGCGCTCTTCATGTCGAGGAGCTTCCCGGCATGAACCACCAGCTTCGTCGTCGGAATGGCAGGCGTCCACTTGAGATCGATCGGAACCGTGCGCGTCTCGCCCGTTTCGATGTCGATAATCCTGAGCTTGTCGAGCGCCTGGTAGAGGATGTGGCGTGAATCGCCTTCCCAGCTCGGCGCGTGCGCGCTTTCGCTCGTCATGTGGCGCGGCGGTCCCAGCGGGCGGCCGGCGGCCGTGACCGGCCAGACCGCGAGGACGCCCTCGTAAATCGCCGCCATCTTGGTCCCGTCCGGCGACCACACGGGACCACATCCCCCGCGCGAGTCGATCGACAGCATCGGTACCGGCGCGTACCACTGATCGTCGCCGCCGGCGGCGGAAATCGTCAGCACCTGATTGGTCCCTTCGCGGAATCGCCTGGTGAGTGGCGCGACCTCGGCGAGCGCGACGCGTTTACCGTCGGGGGACCAGGTCGGCGTCCCGGGCTGCGCCAGCGTGTCGTGGATTTTGGTCACGGCGCCCGTCGCCAGATCGAGCACCGACAGGTTGGCGACACGCCACATCCCATTGACGTCGAAGAACACGATGCGGCGGCCGTCGGGTGAAAACGTCGCTCCCTGCGGCTGCGTCGTCAGGTGGGTCACCGGCCGGCTCCGACCGGTCTGCATGTCCCGCACCCAAAGCTGCAGGTGCTCGCTGTCCTTGTCGGACGAATAGACCAGCTGTGCGCCGTCGGGCAACCACGACGGGTCGGTGTCGAACGCCGCGTCGTTGGTGATGTTGACCGGCTTGCCGCCGATCGGCATGACGTAGATGTCGCCGAGCGCCGCAAACGCAATCTGCTGGCCGTCTGGCGAAATCACCGGCCGTACGATGCCGAGCGTCTGGCGCGGCGTGGTCGTGGTGAAGTCGCGTTTGCGCCGCGCGTACGTGCCGGCCGCACGGGTCACCTGGAGCGTCGCGTTGAATTCAACCGTCTGCGGGCTCGTGGCGTCGACGCTGCGGCGGCGGATGCGGCCGTCCGACACGTAGAAGAACTCGGTCGGCGAGGCCCATGACGCGCGGAAGGCGAACACGTTTTCGTCGGCGGTGATTGGCTTGCCATCGATCTCGTACTGCGACGCCTCGGCGCCTCGCGCCCCGCGCCCGCCGCCGGTCGTCACGTGATAGACGATCTGGCCGCCGGGGCCCCAGGACGGCGCATCCACGCGGCCGCCCGCGGTCGTCACCTTGCGCTCGGCGCCGGTCGCGGCATTCACGGCCCAGACCGATCGGCCCTCGTCGCGTGTCGAGGCGAACGCAATCTCGGTGTCATCGGGGGACCACGACGGCATGTAGTCGTCGGCGGGATCTGTCGTCAGCTGCCGGAGCTCGCCACTGCGCACATCGAGCACCCAGATGTTGTAGTCGCTGCCGAGCGGATTGCCGCGGTCGGACGAAAACGCGACCCTCGTGCCGTCATGCGACCAGATCGGTTCGCGATCGTCGAACGGGCCCCACGTGAGCTTGTGCGGACTGGATCCATCAGGCGCGATGGCCCAGACGTCGTACCCGCCATCGCGATACGCGAAATAGGTGATCCACTTGCCGTCGGGCGACCAGGCCGGCTGCCGGGCATC
>JBPYEE010000135.1:0-19558 GCA_051985095.1 Vicinamibacterales bacterium
CTACCTCCCCAACTTCGACGTGCCCGCCGGATTTACGCTCGACGAGTACTTCGAGCAGGTCGTCCGCGACGGATTCAAGGAACGGCTGCCGCGGTTGAAGCAGCTCGCTGCGGCCGGGACGCTGCACCACACGCTCGACGAGTACGAGCGGCGCCTCTCGTACGAGATTCACATGATCAAGCAGATGAAGTACCCCGGGTACTTCCTGATCGTGTGGGACTTCATCCGGTATGGCCGCGAGCAGGGCATTCCAGTCGGTCCGGGCCGCGGGTCGGCGGCCGGCAGCCTCGTCGCGTACTGCCTGCGGATTACGGATGTCGACCCGATCGAATTCGACCTGATTTTCGAGCGGTTTCTGAACCCCGAGCGCATCTCGCTACCTGATATCGACATCGATTTCTGCGAGCGACGCCGTGGCGAGGTCATCGACTACGTCACGCGAAAGTACGGCCGTGAGAACGTCGCGCAGATCATCACGTTCGGCACGATGAAGGCGAAGGCCGTCGTCCGCGACGTCGGACGCGTGCTCGAGATGCCCTTTGCGGACGTCGACAAAGTCGCCAAGCAGATTCCGGCCGCTCTCGACATGACGCTCGACAAAGCGCTCGAAGAGAGCGAGCCGCGCCGCCAGATGGAGCAGACTGATCCCAAGGTCCGGGAGTTGCTGAACGTCGCAAAACGCCTGGAGGGCATGACGCGCCATGCCTCGGTCCATGCGGCCGGCGTCGTGATCGCGCCGAAGGCGATTACCGAGTTCGCGCCGTTGTACCGCGGCGCACACGACGAGATCGTGACGCAATGGTCGATGAAGGATGTCGAGCGGATGGGCCTGCTCAAGATGGACTTCCTGGGGCTCAGCACCTTGACGCTCATCGACGACTGCGTGAAGGAGATCGAGCGGACGACCGGCGACAAGCTCGACATCGATGCCGTGCCGCTCGACGATGAGAAGACGTATCAGATCTTCCAGGAGGGGCAGACCTACGGCATCTTCCAGTTCGAATCGAGCGGCATGCGGGACATCCTGCGCAAGGCGAAGCCGCAGCGACTCGATGACCTGATCGCCCTGAATGCCTTATATCGGCCCGGTCCGCTGCGCAGCGGCATGGTGGACGACTTCATCGCGCGAAAGCAGGGGAAAACCGAGGTCAAGTACGAGCTGCCGGCACTCGAGCCGATTCTTGCCGATACCTACGGCGTGATCGCGTATCAAGAGCAGGTCATGCGCATCTCGAACGTCGTCGCCGGCTTCACGCTCGGCGAGGCCGACATTCTCCGGAAGGCGATGGGGAAGAAACAGGCCGACGTGATGCAGACCATGCGCGACAAGTTTGTGCAGGGGGCGAAGAAACAGGGGGTGAATGGGAAGAAGGCGGCGCATCTGTTCGAGCTGATGGAGCATTTTGCCGGGTACGGCTTCAACAAGTCGCATTCCACCGCGTATGCGTTTCTCGCCTATCAAACCGCATACCTCAAGGCGAACTACCCGTGGCACTTCGCGGCGGCGCTGCTGACGATTGAATCGCAGAACACCGACAAGCTCGCCCTCTATCTTGCCGAGTGCCGCGACCGGGGGATTCCGGTGCTGCCGCCCGATATTAACCAGAGCCAGATGCGTTTCACGGTCGAGTCGCCCAACGGCGTCAGGTTCGGCCTCACCGCGATCAAGAACGTCGGTGAAGGCGCGATTCAGTCGCTGCTCGCCGTCCGCGTGAAACAGGGGCGCATCGCCTCGCTCAACGCGCTCTGTGAAGATCTCGATTTGCGCCTCGCCAACAAGCGGGTGTTCGAGAGTTTGATCAAGGCCGGTGCGCTCGATTCGCTGGCCCGGGGAACCCCCTACGAACCGCTGACCCCGGGCACGCTGCGCCCGCGCCTGGTCGCCGCGATCGATGCCGCGTGCGAATACGGCGCGCGCGCGCAGCGCGATCGCGAGCAGGGGCAGGCCCAGTTGTTTGCGGGCCTCGACGATCACGCCGGCGCCGACGCGGCATCGGGCCCGCAGACGATGACGCTGCCACCGGCGGCCGCGTGGACCGAGTCCGAGCAGCTTGCGTTTGAAAAGGAAACGCTCGGCCTGTACTGGAGCGGCCACCCGGTCGACCGCTACGCGGCCGCCCTCAAGGACTTCGGCGCCAGGTCAGTCGGCGAGCTCGCGGAAGCCCAGGCGCCCCCCCGCGACAACGGCTGGGGCGCCGGTGTCCCCCGACCGATCGAGCCCGATACGAGCATTGGTGGTATCGTCGCGAGCGTGCGTCCGCTGAAGACCAAGAAGGGCGATCGGATGGCGGTCTTCACGCTCGAAGACGCCGCCGGCGCGGTCGAGATCGTGGTGTTTCCGGAAACCTTCTCGCGCAACGGGCAGCTGATTGAGGCCGGCGCCCTCGTGCTCGTTCGCGGCAGACTTGAACGCGACGACGAAACGACGCGGATCATCGCCTCGGAAGTGGCGCCGATCGAAACGGTTCATGAACGGATCGCCCGCGAGGTGTCCATCCGCTTGCGTCAGCCGGCCGACCGGCCGACGCTCGAAGCGCTCGGCGAGATCTTCTCGCGCCACCGTGGCGATCGAAAAGTATGTTTCGAAGTCGAGACGGGCCAGCCGCCGCACCGGTTGCGCGTCAGGGTCGACGTCAGCTCCCAGATCCGCGTTCGCCCCTCGCCGGCGCTCATTCAGGACATCGAGCAGGTGGTCGGGGCTGGAGCGGTGGAGCTCCGGTAGGCAATGGCGCCCGACACGCTCGAGTTCGAAGAACCGATCGCGCTGCTCCTGAAGGAGATCGAGACTCTGGAGCTGCTGCCGCGCACCGACGCGCGCGATCGCGAGATCGAGACACTGCGCCGCCGGATCGACTCGGTCCGCGCCGAGCTGTACCGATCGCTCACGCCCTGGCAGCGGGTGCTCGTGGCCCGGCATCCGAATCGCCCGGGCCTGCACGAGTACATCGCGCGGCTGTTCCCGGGATTCGTCGAAATCCACGGCGATCGGCGGTTTGCCGACGATCACGCGATCATGACCGGCTTTGCGGAGTACCACGACCAGCCGCTGTTGATTGTCGGTCACGTGAAGGGGAGCGACACGAAGGAAAAGATCTTTCGCAACTTCGGCTACGCCCGACCCGAAGGCTACCGCAAGGCGCTGCGCGCGATGCGGCTCGCCGAAAAGTTCCATCGGCCCATTGTCGTGTTCGTCGACACGCCGGCTGCCTATCCCGGCATCGAATCCGAGGAGCGTGGGGTCGCCGAAGCGATCGCGGTCAACCTGCGCGAGATGATGCTCATCGATACGTCGATAGTCGTCATCGTCTCGGGGGAGGGCGGCAGTGGTGGTGCGCTCGGAATTGCGGTCGGCGACTCGATTCTGATGCAGGAGTTCTCGATCTACAGCGTGATTCCGCCTGAGGGATGCGCCGCGATCCTCTGGCGTGACGCGTCGAGGAAGGTCGAGGCGGCCGAGGCGTTGAAGCTGACCGCCCCGGACCTCCTGGCCGCGGGCCTGATCGACGAGGTCATCCCTGAACCTGCCGGCGGCGCCCACACCGACCCGGACGCCGCGGCGCAACTCGTGGATGGAGTCCTGTCCCGCGTCCTTGCCCAGGTCAGCGCCTGGAGCAGCCAGACGCGGCTGGCGAAGCGGTACGAGAAGTTCAGGGGTATGGGGCGGCTCGGCGCCGATTTCCTGGACGAGCGGCCATGATCCCGTTGCGCTGGGATTTCAACGCATTCGATGAGCCGGCGGCGGCCGCGCTGGCCGAGGCAATTGGCATTGATCTCCCGGTGGCGCGTCTGCTGTGCCAGCGCGGCATCTCCGACCCCGAACTGGCGACCCGGTTCCTGAACCCGTCGCTTGATCACCTTCACGATCCGATGCGCCTGGCCGATATGGACGTGGCCGTCGCCCGGATCCTTGGAGCGATCGCCCGGCGCGAGCGGATCGCGGTTCATGGCGACTACGACGTCGATGGTGTGACGTCGACCGTGATCTTGCGGCGGGCGCTCGAACTGCTCGGTGCCGACGTCATCCACTTCATTCCCGAGCGTCTGAAGGACGGGTACGGACTGCAGCCGGCAGCAATCGACCGGCTCCACGCCGACGGTGTGGCGCTGGCGATCTCGGTCGACTGCGGCATTCGCGGCGCTGACGCGGCGAAACGGGCACGCGAGGTCGGAATCGATCTGATCATCACGGACCACCATGAACCCGACGTCGAGCTGCCGCCGGCCCTGGCGATCATCAACCCCAAACGCACGGACTGCAGCTACCCGGACAAGTTTCTCGCAGGCGTCGGCGTTGCCCTGAAGCTGGTGCAGGCGCTCTGTCAACGAGCGGATCGCGCGAAACTGCTGCCGGGCTTCGTGAAGGTCGCAGCGATCGGCACGCTCGCCGACGTCGTTCCGCTGGTCGGCGAGAACCGCGTGATCGCGAAAGTCGGCCTCGACCTGCTGTCACGCGGTCCCCACAAAGTGGGTCTCCGCTCGCTCCTCGAGATCTGCGGCCTGAAAGGCAAGACGATCGACAGCTACCACATCGCCTTCATGCTCGCCCCGCGCGTCAACGCCGCCGGACGGATGAGCACTCCTGACATCGCGACGCGATTGCTGCTGGCCGCCGACGAAGCCATGGCTGCCGAGGTCCAGCAGCTCGCGATGCGCCTCGACAGCGAAAATGAGCGACGGCAGGAAGAGGAGGCCGAGATCCTTGCCGCCGCCCGGAGAATCGCACAGACCGATCCGGACGTCGGCGCCAGGTCCGTGCTCGTCGTCGCGGGGGAGGGGTGGCACCGCGGTGTCATCGGGATCGTGGCGTCGAAGCTCGTCGATACGTTCCATCGGCCGGCGATCGTCCTGTCAGTCGAAGATGGGATCGCACATGGGTCCTGCCGCAGCATTCCCAAGTTCGACCTGCTCGCCGCGCTGGAACGATGCGCACACCTGTTCATCCGCTTCGGCGGGCACCGGCAGGCGGCAGGCCTTGCGCTCGAGGCGTCGCGGATTGGTGAGCTGCGGCTCGCGATTAACGTCGTGGCCGACGAAACCCTCGGGCCCGAGGACCTGATGCCGCGGCTGCAGATCGACGCCGCCATGACGTTTCGGAACATCACCGGGCGCGTCGCTGCCGGTGTGGCCTCACTGGCTCCATACGGTGCCGGCAATCCCCGGCCGGTGTTCGCCGCGCGCGGCGTCGAGATCATCGACGGGCCTCGCCTCCTCAAGGATCGCCACCTGAAAATGGCGCTCAAGCAGGAGGGACGGATCTTCCGCGCGATCGCCTGGCGCGCGGCCGAGCGCGCCGAGTACCTGACGGAGCACAAGGCGGCAGTCGACGTCGCCTTTTCCCTCGAACAGAATCAGTACAATGGAGAAACGTATACCGAGCTGAACGTCTCGGATTTTCGCGTCGTACCATGACCCGCTGGCAGCGCAGGGCGCGATTCGTCATCGGCGGCTGCGCCATCGCGTTCGCCATCTTCGTCGGCCTTCAATTCAAACGACGCGCGGGGCCCGGGGGCGCACCCGGCGTGCCGCGCGCCGATCCCGGCGTGGTGGCGGAGACCTTCGGCGGGCGCGTTGAACATTTCGAGCTCTCGCGCGAGAACGCGGACGTCCGCTACGAGCGGCAGACGGTGTTCGACGATGGTTCGTCGAAGCTCTTCGGCGTGACGATCGCCGCCGACGAGAAGGACGCCGACGGCCGTTTCATTGCCACCGCAAGGGCCGCCACGATCTCAAAGGATCAGACCACGATTGTGCTGGACGGCGACGTGAAGTTGACCTCGTCCACCATGCACGCGCGGACCGAACACGCTACGTATACGAAGGGCGACGATACGGTGCGATCGCCCGGCCCCACTGACGTCACCGAGGCCGGCACGACGGCTCACGGAATCGGAATGACCTTCGATCGCGAACACGACGTGCTCACGATTCACGACCAGGCGGCGGTGCAGATGACCGGCGATGACGGCGGCGCGGCGACCGAGATCACCTGCGGCGCCGCCGTGTTCGATCGCCGGCAGCACAACCGGCGCTTCGAGCGCGACGTCCGGATGCGGCGCGGCGACCAGTTGCTCGAGGCCAACACCGTCGTGGCCACGTTGGCCGACGACGACGCGCGCATCGAAACGGCGGACCTCCGGGACAACAGCCGCATCAGCACGGTCAACGCGGCGGTCGGCGCCTTGCAGAACCTCACGGGGCGAAACGTGACGCTGAAGTATGCAGCCGACGGCGGGTCGCTCGAGCATGCGGTCATCGATCAGGACGCGGTGGTTCAACTTGCGGGCGAGCCCGGCGCGCCCGGTCGGCAGATTGCGGCAAGGCTGATGGACATCACGCTGGCAACCGACGGCATGCCGACGGCGCTGGTCGCCCGCGACAGCGTCCAGTTGACGCTGCCTGCCGAGCCCGACGTTCCGTTGCGCACGATTCGCGCCGCGACCCTCGACTCGAAAGGCGAACCGGGGCGCGGGCTCTCAACCGCCCAGTTCACCGGCAACGTGCAGTACCGCGAGGCTGGCATCGGCGCGGGCCGGGCCGCGTCGGCCGCGACGCTCGATGTGTCGTTCAAACCGGGTCTCACCGCGATCGACGAGGCACGCTTCGCGCACAGCGTCCGGTTCGAAGAGGGCACGCTGTCGGCGCAGGCGGCGGCTGCGCGCTACGACCTCGACAAAGGGACGCTCGAGTTGACCGGCACCGAACCGGGCTCGACCGTCCCGCACGTGATCAACCAGCAGATCGTCGTCGACGCGGTGAAAATCGACGTCACCCTGGACGGGCCCAAGCTGAAGGCAGCGACGAACGTCAAAAGCATCCTCCTGCCGGCCCGGGCCGGCGAGAAACCGGGCGAGGGGAACAACGTGAAGCTGCCGTCGATGCTGAAGCAGGATACCCCCGTGAACGTGCTGGCCAATGCGCTCGACTACGACGGCACCAAGTCGCTGGCCGTGTATTCGGGCGATGCTCGGCTGTTTCAAACCGACACGTCGATGAAAGCCGAAACGATCACGATCGACGACAAGACCGGTGACCTCCTCGCGTCCGGCAACGTGACCTCGACGACGATGCTGCAGCAGACGCCGACCGATCAGGACGGCCACCCGATCGCCGACGCGCCCAAGGAGCTCGTCCGGTCGATTGCGGCAGCCAAGAATTTGAAGTATCAGGACGACAAGCTGCTGCTGACCTATACCGGCGATGCGCACATGAGCAACCGGGACGGCGACATGACGGCAGATAAGATCGAGTTGTATCTCAAGCCGTCGGGTGATGAGCTCGATCGCGCCGAGGCATACGAGTCGGTGACGCTGAAGGAACAGAACCGCACCACGAAGGGCGCGCACATGACCTACACGGCCGACGACGATCGGTATGTGGTGACGGGAGCACCGGTCAAAATCGTCGACGAGTGCGGGCGCCTGACGACGGGGAAGACGCTGACCTTTCTGAAGGCCACAGACGACATCGTCGTCGACGGTAACCAGCAAATCCGGACAGAGACGAAAAATGGAGCGAACTGCTCGAGCTGATGGCCACGCTGCGGACCGACAAGCTGACCAAGTCGTATAACGGGCGGACCGTCGTTCGCGGCGTGAGCCTCGATGTGAGCTCGGGTGAAATCGTCGGACTGCTCGGGCCGAACGGCGCTGGTAAGACCACGACGTTTTACATGACCGTGGGATTGACGGCACCCGAGTCGGGGCGCGTCGAGCTCGATGGGCAGGACGTGACCGATGATCCCATGTACATTCGGGCGCGCAAGGGCATCGGGTACCTGCCGCAGGAACCGTCAATCTTTCGGGGCCTGACGGTGGAACAGAACATCCTGGCGATCCTCGAAACGATGCCGCTCGACGGCGCGACGCGCCGCGCCCGTCTCAGGGAACTGCTGGGCGAGCTGAATCTAACGCCCCTCGCACAGGCGCCCGCCTACACGCTGTCGGGCGGAGAACGCCGCCGCGCAGAAATTACACGAGCGCTCGTGATTTCCCCGAAGTTCATCCTCCTCGACGAGCCCTTCGCCGGAATCGACCCGATCGCCGTGACCGACATTCAAAAAATCATCTTTCACCTGCGCTCGCGCGGCATCGGGGTGCTGATCACGGACCATAACGTCCGCGAGACGCTCCGAATCACCGACCGCGCGTACATCGTCCACGACGGCGTCATCTTCCGGAGCGGCACGCCGGACTCGCTGGCGGCCGACGAAGAGGTCCGTCGGATTTATCTGGGGACCGAGTTCCGCTTGGATTAAAATAGGCCTAGGAATTGCATAACTGAGCCGTCGACCGAACAAAACTGAGCCGTCGACCGAATGGGAATCCAGCAGAAGCTTCACACCAAACTCGTTCAGAAACTGATACTTACGCCGTCGCTTCAGCAGGCGATCAAGTTGCTGCCGATGTCGACGCTTGAACTATCCGATCTGTTGAATCAGGAGATGGTCGAGAACCCGATGCTCGAGGAGGTTCCGACCGAGGAGCTGCAGCCGGCCGAAACGGCAGCCACACCTGAAAAGGCTGAGCCTGAGCAGCAGGCGAACAAGACGGATACGTGGGACGACCAGGACTACGAGTATTTCTTCGGCGACTACCTGGACGACGGCTACCGGCCCCGCGCCCCGCAGGAAATCAAGGAGCTGCCGCCGATCGAGAACACGCTGTCGACGGCGAGCTCGCTCTCCGATCACCTGTTGTGGCAGTTGTCGATGCAAACCGATGAGCCGCTGATACGCGAAATCGGGTCGGCCATCGTCGGCAACCTGGATGACGACGGGTATCTGGTCGCGTCGTTCGACGAACTGGCGGCGATGGGCCCCTGGCCGGTCACCGACGTGGAGCGCGCGCTGAAGCTCGTTCAGAGCTTCGATCCGACTGGCGTTGCCGCCCGCGACCTGCAGGAGTGCCTGCTGCTGCAGTTGCGGCACCTCGGACTCGAAGGCACGCCGACCGAACGCATCGTCACCGAACACCTGCGGCTGCTCCAGAACCACCAGGTCCCTGAAATCGCCCGGAAGCTCGGGATCACAATCGACGATCTGAAAGAACACATCGAGATCATCCGGCACCTCGATCCGAAACCGGGCAGCCGGTACAACCCGACGCAGTCGCAGTACGTGATCCCGGACGTCTACGTGATGAAGGTCGAAGACGAATACGTCGTCGTTCTGAACGAGGACGGCCTCCCGCAGATGCGCATCAGTCCCGTGTATCGCCGTCTGCTCGACAAGGGCGCCAGCGACAACGACGAGACGCGCGCCTACGTGAAGGACAAGTTCCGGTCGGCGCTGTGGCTCATCAAGTCGGTGGAGCAGCGTCAGAAGACGATTTTCAAGGTCGCCAAGAGCATCGTGAATTTTCAACGCGACTTCCTCGATCACGGGATCGAACATCTCCGTCCGCTCGTCCTGCGCGATGTCGCCAACGACATCGGCATGCACGAATCGACCGTTAGCCGCGTGGTGACGAACAAGTACATGCACACGCCGCAAGGCGTGTTCGAGATGAAGTACTTCTTCCATAGCGGTATCAGCAGCTCGTACGGCGAGAGCGTGTCATCGGTGACGATCAAGCAGCGGATCCGCAAGATCATCGAGAACGAGGATCCCCGCAAGCCGCTCAGCGACTCGAAGATCGTCAGCATCCTTCAGCGCGAAGGGCTCGTGCTCGCGCGCCGCACCATCGCCAAGTACCGCGAAGAACTGAAAATCCCCACGTCCAACCAGCGCAAGGTCCTGTATTAGCTGCGGAAAGCTGACAGCTCAAGAGGCTGAAAGCGATGCGACTCGAACTCACCGGCCGCCACGTTGAAATTACCCCTACGCTCCGTCACCTCGTCGATACCAAGCTCGCCAAGCTCGAGCGCATGCTGAACGACAGCGCCGTGTCGGCTCAGGCCGTGCTGACGCGCGAAAAGTACCGCCGCCGCGCCGAGATCACCCTGCACGCGCGGGGTGAGAAGTTTCTGCATGGCGTCGGCAGCTCGTCGGCGTGGGAAGCGTCGGTCTGCCAGGCCATCGAGAAGATCACGCAGCAGGTGCACAAGGTCAAAGGCAAGTGGCAGGAGCGCAAACGCCGCGGTCCGGTCAAAGGGGCGCCCACCGGCGGCGAGGAGCGCGTCGCGATGCGCGTGCCGCCGGGCGCCCTGTCGCGCGCTCGGCGGGCGCGCCCGCGCATGCCGCGGATCCTCCGGGCGGAGCGGCAGCCGCTGAAGGCGATGACCGTCGCTGATGCGGCGCGACAGATCGACGCCGGCGACGGCGTGATCATTTTTCGCGATGTCGAGACCTCGGAGATCACCGTGCTGTACCGGCGCCAGAACGGGGAGCTGACGCTGGTCGCGACCGAAGGCTAGGCCGATAATTCAGGCGTGCCGCAGCCCAGCGTCACCGTCGAGGGCCTGCTCGCCAGCGGGCCAGAGGCCTCAGGGCTCCCGCTCGAAGTGCTCGCCGGCGCCGCCGGATTGCACCGCACGATTACCAGCCCGCACATCCAGAAAACCGGTCTCGCGCTGGCCGGGTTTCACGAATACCTGAAGCCGGGCCGGGTCCTCATCTTCGGCGAGAGCGAAATCCGGTATCTCGAGCGCCTCGACCCCGCCGCACGCGGCGCCGCCGTGCGCCTCGCGTTTGCGCTCGATTTCCCCTGCGTGATCCTCACAGGCGGCTTCACGCCGCCGCCGGAGCTGGTCGCCGAGGCCGAGCGGGCCCGGCTCCCGCTGCTGAGGACCCCGATGCCGACGCCGAAAGCGATCGCCAAAATCGGCGCCCTGCTGGAAGACTCGCTCGCCGAGCGCACGATCGTCCACGGCGTGCTGATGGACATTCTCGGTCTTGGCGTGCTCCTCGTCGGCGAGAGCGGCATCGGCAAGAGCGAGTGCGCCCTGGATCTGATCGTCCGCGGACACCGCCTGGTGGCCGACGACACGGTGGAAATCCGCCGGCGCCAGGAATCGATTCTCATTGGCACCTGTCCCGACCTCACACGCCATCACATGGAGCTGCGCGGCCTGGGTGTGATCAACGTCAGGGAGCTGTTCGGCGTCGCATCGATACGGGCGTCGAAGCGCGTCGAGCTTGTCGTGCAGCTCGAACGGTGGGACCCCGGTCGCGAGTACGAACGGCTCGGTCTGGACGATGAGCTGTACGAAATTCTCGGCCTGCGGATTCCGGTGCTGCGGATGCCGGTCGCACCGGGACGCAACATCGCCATCCTGGTGGAGGTCGCCGCGCGCAACCAGCTGCTGCGGTTGCGCGGCCACCACGCGGCGCGTGCACTCGTCGAGCGCCTGGACCAGACGCTGCGCGCGGAAACGATCCCGGCGCCCGAGGACGACGAAGACGAAGGATGACAGCGTCGAGGTCCCCTGTGCGCGCGCCGATGAGCAAACGCCGACCGCCGGGGCGTCGCCCGCTGGGGCAGCCGTTCATCGTGTTGACGGGGCTGTCCGGGTCGGGCAAGTCGCAGGCGATCCGGGCGCTCGAGGATCTCGGCTACTTCTGCGTCGACAACCTGCCAACGACGCTCATCCCAACGCTCGCGAAGCTGTCGCTGCGCGCCGCGGGCGAGATGACGAAGGTGGCGATCGTCGTCGACGTGCGGGAGCGGGAGTTCCTGTCGTCGTTTCCCAAAATCTTCAAGCGGCTGCGGCAGATGCCGCGACTCAATCCGGTGTTGATCTTTCTCGAGGCGAGTCACGCCGCGCTCGTCAGGCGTTTCAGCGAGACGCGACGGCCCCATCCGCTCGCGCCCGATCGATCGGTGAGCGAAGGAATCCGCGACGAGCGGGCGCGGCTCAACGCGATTCGGGACCTGGCCGACGAGATCGTGGACACGTCGGACATGACGGTCCACGAAGTACGGCAGTTCTTCATGGGCCTCGCGCGCCAGCGATCCCGGGCGCGGCTGGTGGTGACGCTCCTCAGCTTTGGATTCAAGCACGGCGTGCCCGTCGACGCCGATCTGGTCTTCGACGCGCGCTGTCTGCCGAATCCGCATTTCGTGCCGACGCTGCGTCGCCGCACCGGCCGCGATCGGGCCGTTGCGCAGTTCATGGAGCGCGACCGTTCGACCCGCGAGTTCATGGACCGGCTCGAGGACTATCTGCGCTACGTCCTGCCGTATTACATCGCGGAAGGGAAGAGCTATCTGACGGTGGCGATCGGCTGCACGGGCGGGCGCCATCGGTCGGTCGTCATCGCGGAGCGGCTGAAGAAGGCCCTGACAGGGGTCGCGGGCGCCCGCGTGCGCGTCCGCCATCGGGACATCGGGCACGAGTAGCCGCTCAGGAAGTGGACCTGGGGAACCGCGTGCACGGTGAACCTGCTTTACGATAGGAACATATGATCGGTGTTGTCGTCGTCACGCACGGACAGCTTGCCACCGAGCTCGTCAATGCCGCCGAAATGATCGTCGGCGATTTGCCGCAATTCACGGCGGTGTCCATCGGGTGGCACGATGACGTGAACGATGCGCGCGAGGACATTGCGCAGGCGATTGAGCGGGTGCGCGGGGAAGAGGGGGTTCTGCTGCTGACCGACATGTTCGGCGGCACGCCATCCAATCTGGGAATGACGTTTCTCGACAAAGATCGGGTCGAGGTCATCACCGGCGTCAACCTGCCGATGCTGATCAAGCTGGCGAGCCTCAGAAAAGACTCCGACCTGCTCGCCGTCGCGCAACAGATGCGGGATCACGGGCGGAACGCCATCTGGGTCGCTTCCGATCTGCTCCGTGGGGAAAAGAGTGCCTGAGCTGCTCGGTGCGCATCGTTCGGGACGCCGGTCCGCATGATCTCGCAGCGCGTTACCGTGGTCAATCAGCTCGGCATGCACGCGCGCGCGGCCGCGAAGTTCGTCCACCTGGCCGGCCGTTTCGATTCCCGCGTGCGCGTCGCGCGGGATGAGCGCGAAATGGATGGCAAGAGCATCATGGGGATCCTGCTGCTTGCCGCCGCCCGTGGGTCGACGATCACAATCTCGGCGGAGGGCACCGACGAACAAGCGGCGGTGAACGCGCTGGTGGCGCTGGTACAGTCGGGATTCGGCGAGGAGCCATGCAGCGCCTGATCGGTATCGGCGTGTCGCCCGGCGTCGTCTCCGGCCGCGCGGTGATCCTCATCCAGCGCGACCAGGTGCTGCGGTATCAGATCGCCGCCGGACGCGTGGATCTCGAGGTGCTGCGGATCGAGTCGAGCCGTGCACGCTCGCGCGAGCAGCTGCTCGACATCCGGCAGCGGGTGGCGAAACGCCACAGCGACCTGGCGTCGATGTTCGACGCGCAGCTGCTCATGCTCGACGATCCGATGCTCGTCCCGCGGGCGATCGAGATCGTGCGCCAGCAGCGGGTCAACGCCGAGTGGGCGATCCAGCAGGTGTTTCAGGAGTTCGGCGCCGTGTTCGATGAGGTCGCCGACCCGTACCTCCGTGAGCGCAAGGGCGACGTCTCCGACCTCGTCGGCCGCCTCCGCATGAACCTCCGGCATGGCGTCGCGACCGCGCGCGATCTCCTGCGCGAGCTCGACGAATCCTCCGTCCTCATAGCTGACGAGCTGACCCCGTCGCTCGCGGCGCAGGTCGACTGGACGCGCGTGCGCGGCTTCGCGACCGACGCCGGCAGCCGCACGTACCACACGGCCATCCTCGCCCGCTCCCTCGAGGTGCCGGCTGTCGTCGGTCTGCACAACGCCATCGAGCAGATCGAGCCGGGACAGCTCGTCATCATCGATGGCAGTGCGAATGAAGTGATCGTCGATCCGCCGCCCGAGGAGCTCGCGCGCGTGGCTCGGCGCGCCGCAAACCACCATCCAGCGGCCGCCCCCGAGAGCGACCGGCGGCGCCCGGCGGCCACCGGCGACGGGGTGCGGATCCGGCTCGACGCGAATATTGAATTTCCCGATGACCTCGCGGCGGCGCGCTACGCCGGCGCCGAAGGCATTGGGCTGTACCGAACCGAGTTCCTGCTGACATCGGTGCCAAACGCCGGAACCGACGAGAATCGCCAATACGGGATCTATCGCCAGCTGATCGAGGGAATGGCGCCGGGCGCCGTCACCGTCCGGACGTTCGACGTCGATGAGGATCAGATCACGTCACGCTTCTCGGCGCGTCCGCTGACCGCCGGGTGGGAACCGGACGAGGCTCGCGCCAGCCGCCTGGGACTTCGCGGTGTCCGCCTCAGCTTGACGCGGCCGCAGCTGTTCCGAACCCAGCTCTGCGCGTTGCTCCGGGCCGCCGAGCACGGTCAGCTCCGGATCATGTTTCCATTCGTATCGAGCGTGGAGCAGCTGCGCGAGGCGCGCGCGATGGTCGTCGAGGCGGCGACCGATCTGTCCCGGCGCGGCTACACGGTGCCGCGCGTGCCGATCGGCGTGATGATCGAGATACCGGCGGCGGCGTACACGGCTGATTTGCTCGCGCGTGAGGTCGACTTCTTCACAATCGGCACCAACGATCTGATTCAATATTGTCTCGCCGTCGATCGCGCCGACGAGCGCGTCTCGCAGCTGTACGAGCCGCTGCACCCGGCGATTCTGCGGATGATTCTCATGGTCCGCCGCGCGGCGCATCGGAATCGAATTCCGGTCTCGCTCTGCGGCGAGATGGCGTCGGACCCCGCGCTCTTGCCGTTGCTCGTCGGCCTCGGCCTGACCGAGTTCAGCATGACGTCGGGCGCGATTCCGGTTGCCAAACAGGTGTTGTCGGAGCACCGGCTGGAGGACCTCCGGTCGCTTGCGCGCCGCGTGCTGCGGTTGTCGACGATCGAGGACATCGAACGCGAGCTGCTGAGTGCCCTCGGCAAGCTCGCCAACAAGGGAGTGACGTCGTGAGCGGCGAGATTCCGCGTGTGGACAAACCGTGGGGCTATGAGCTTCACTGGGCGAAGACGGACCGGTACGTCGGGAAGCTGATTCATGTAAACGCCGGCCACGCCCTGAGCCTGCAGTACCACAACCTCAAGGACGAGACCATCTTCCTGCACTCGGGGAAGCTGCTGTTCGAGATCCAGGTCAACGGGCAGCTCACGAAGCGGGAGATGCTGCCGGGCGAGCGGGTGCATATCACTCCGAAAACGGTGCATCGGATGACGGCGATCGAAGACAGCGACATCTTTGAAGTGTCGACACCCGAACTGCACGACGTCGTGCGGCTGGAAGATCGGTACGGTCGCAGTTGATTCGCGCGATCATGTAAACCCAGGAGGACGTCATGCGCGTTCATCGCTGGCTCGCTGGTGCGGTGCTCTCTGCGACCGCAGGCACGCTCGTCGTCGGCGCGGACAAGGTGAACAAGGGTCAGCTGCTGACGGGCCAGGCCGCGTTCCTCGACTACCGCTCGTTGAAACCGGGCACGTTTCGCAAAATCACGGTGGCCGACCTGCCGCAGCCCTATGCGACGGCCTCGGCGTCCAACAGCGCTCGGATCGAGGCGCGGCCGGCGGACGCGTGGCCGCAGGCGCCGGCAGGATTCAAAGTCGAGTTGTATGCGACGAACCTCGACGGGCCTCGCCAGATCCGAGCCGCCCCGAACGGCGACCTGTTCGTCGCGGAGAGTCGGGCAGGGCAGATCAAGGTCTTCCGCGGCCGGACACCCGAGGGCAAGCCGGATCAGGTGTCGGTGTTCGCGAGCAGATTGAATCAGCCGTTTGGGGTCGCCTTCTATCCCGCATCGGACCCGAGCTGGGTGTACGTCGGCAACACGAACAGCGTCGTGCGCTTTCCGTATCGGTCCGGTGATCTCAAGGCCACGGCGGCGCCCGCGCCGGTCGTCTCGGACCTGCCCGCGGGAGGCGGCCACTGGACGCGCGATGTCGTCTTCTCACGCGATGGCCAGCGCATGTGGGTCGCCGTGGGGTCGGCCTCGAACGTCGACGACCCCGATACGAGCAAGAGCGAATTTCATCGCGCCAACATCCTCGAGTACTCGCCCGAGGGGCAGTTCGTGCGGATCTACGCATCCGGCATTCGCAATCCGGTCGGACTCGGCGTGAACCCGACGACGGGTGAGCTGTGGTGCTCGACCAACGAGCGCGACGCGCTCGGCGACAACCTGGTCCCTGATTACGTCACGCATGTCCAGGAGGGCGGGTTCTACGGGTGGCCCTGGTACTACATGGGCGATCATCAAGACCCGCGGCACGCGGGCAAACATCCAGAGCTGCGCGGCAGGATCTTGGTCCCCGACGTGCTCGTCACGCCCCACAACGCCTCGCTGGGGCTGACCTTCTATGCGGGGCAACAGTTTCCCGAGGAGTATCGCGGCGATCTGTTCGCGGCGGAACACGGATCCTGGAACCGCGCGAACCGAACCGGTTACGAGGTCATTCGCGTCCCGCTCGAGGCCGGCCACGCGTCGGGTGAGTTCGAGGATTTTCTGACCGGATTCGTCGAGGCGGACGGAAAGGTCTGGGGCCGACCGGTGGGTGTTGCGGTTGGCCCGGACGGGTCGCTTTTCGTCACCGACGATGGATCCAATTCGATCTGGCGCGTCTCCTATGCAGGCACGTGAGCGCTGGAGCCCGTGAGCGATCGCCGCAGTTTCGGTCGCCGTTGAACCGGCGGTGACCTGTTCGTGCAGCCCCCGACGGCTCCAGGTTGGCGCCGTTCCGGGCTGACCGAATCCCGTCGCCGATTCGCATCGGCGGCACGCGGGAAGTCTGTCGAGCGCAGGACATGCGCCTCGTCAGAGACGAGGAGTCGTTGACCGAGGCGATCGACCGGCCCGTGTTGACCTGGCACCAGTAGGCAACCCGCCGCCCGATTCGGCGGCCCTCACGGCATCGCGCACGCGAAACGGCCGGCGTCGTCAATGCTGCCCGTCCCGGCATACCTGGCGACCTGCGGATAGGGGCACAGCGGTCTGGTGCGATCGATGCGTCCCGCGGTGCGATGCGACGCGAGCATGGAGGCCGGCGGACGTCCCTGCTCGACCCACGACTCGAGGGCGCCAACCACATCGAACGTATTCGGGCCTTCACCGCCCCCGCAGTGCTGCATGCCGGGCACCATGAACAGCCGTACCCAGTCGGCGTTGGATGCCGGCGCGGCGGTCGCCTGCCGCGTCTGCAGATAGAAGTTCACGCTGGCGCGTGGCGCGATGTCCTGGTCGGCCCATCCGTGATACATCAGCAGCTTGCCGCCGCGCGCTGCGAAAGGCGTGAGGTCGGCGTCGATGGCTGACAGCGTACCGTGCGCGACCCGATTGGCTTCGGCCAGGTCCCGCTCGACCGAGAAGGTCCGCCAGTTCCAGCCGGGATTCTGGAAGACGACATATCGAAACGTGTCGACGGTCGTCTCGTACGGCTCGGGCCCTCCGAGCAACCGCCCCCAGCCAAGCTCATTGCCCGGTTCGAAGCCGGGAAACAGCTCCGCGCCCGTCCGCGGATCCTTCAGCGGACTCATGACGACGCGGGCCGCTTCAACCTGCGGCGCCGTCAGGCACGTGGGCTCGTCCGCCCCTTTGCACAACAGGACCTTCGGATCGAAGTGGCACCGTACCGGGTTTTCGATCAGGCCGTCGCGGACGCCGTCGAGCGCATCGCACGCGTCGAGGACGGCGCGATGAATGGTCGGGTACTTGGAGGCCGGAATGAGACTCCCGGAATCCCTGAACATGGCCTGACTCATCTCCATGCGCCAGGCGTCGAGGTGCGTCTTGGGGTTCGCCGCGGCGCCCGCAACGATGCCGTCAAAGTCATCCGGAAAGCGCCGGGCTTCGGTCAGGGCCTGCCGCCCCCCGGTTGAACAGCCGTTGAAGTAAGAATGGTCCGGCGCGCGGCGGTAGAACGCTTGCACGACCGCCTTTGTCTCGACGGTCATCAGGTGTTCCGAGCGATAGGCGTAATCAATCAGCTTCTCGGGATGTCCGAGGGCGAACGAACCCGAGTTGCCCGAATGTCCGGTGTCAGTCGCGCTGGCCGCGTAGCCCTGCGCGACCGCGGCCGCGAGCGCCGCGTAGCCGATTGTGCCCGCCCAGCCGCCATTGCCGACAGCTTGATACTTGCCGTTCCATCCCGACATCGGGAGCCACACTTCGACGCCGATGTTCGAATCCGCGGTCGGCCTCAGGGTCATGACCACGCGGCAAAACGCCGGCAGCTCGGCGAAGGTCGCCGTCCGGCCCTGTCCGCCCGGCGCAGAAAACGCGCCTGCCGCGACGACGTCCGCCTGCTTGACACTCGTGTCGGGCAGGGCCAGCGTCCCGAGCGTCTCGCATTGCGCAGGGTCTGCATCGCCGGATCCTGGGCGTGCGCTCACCGCATTCGTACTGGACGGGAGCACCATCGCAATGAGGGTTGCCGCGACCGGAATCAATGATTGGAGGGGACCGCGACCGCCAAACGGGGGCAAGGGGCGCCGCATCATCCGTCACCACCTCTCGCGCCAATGACGTGCGGCGCGGAAACGCCGATCCGCGAGCCAGTATTCGTTTCTAGAAGGGGATGTCGTCGTCAGTGAGCGGTTCGGCCGCAGGTTCGGCGGCGTGGCCGCCCTCCTCGGTGACACTGCCGCGCGGCATGCCGCCGCCGCTCCGGCCGCCGCCGCCGCCGAGGAGCACGACCCGGTCGCAGCGGACCTTGGTGCTCTTGCGCTTGTTGCCCTCTTTGTCGGTGTACTCGTCAGTCTGAAGGCGTCCCTCGACGTACACCTGTTTGCCTTTGACCAGGTACTCGGAGAGCGATTCGGCCTGCTTCCCCCACAAGTCGATGTTGTGCCACTCGGTGCGTTCCTGCCGCTGACCGGATTTGTCGTTCCACACTTCGGTCGTCGCCAGACTGAACTTGGCGACGGCCGCTCCGCCGGGCGTGTAGCGCAATTCGGCGTCGCGTCCGAGGTTGCCGACCAGAATCACCTTGTTGACTGAGCCCATGGGGGGCGATTGTACTTCAGTGGCGGCGCCTCGGACGCGCGCGTCGTCGCGCGGTACGCGTCGCGCGTTACTCGTCGCGCGACGGGAGCTGCTTGAGAAGCTGATCGCCCATTTGCGACATCGTGTGATCGGGGAATTTTTGTTTCAGCTCCTCGAGCGTCGCACGGGCGCCGGCGAAGTCCCGTTGATTCCGTTGCGCAAGCGCTTTCCGGTAGTACGCCTCCGGGATCGCGCTCGAACCCGGGTAGGTGCGGATCGCGCTGTCGCACGCCTTCACCGCGTCGTCGTTCTTGCCGCTCTGCAAGTACGACGAGCAGATGTAGACCTGCGCGTCGGCGGCCTTGTCCGCTTTCGGAAACGTCTTGATGTACGCATCGAATCCGAGAATGGCGAGGTCGAAATTGCCGCTCGTGTAGTCCGCGTACGCGGCGTTCCACATCTGCATCGGGGAGTTCGCGACGGCGCCGGGCGCGGATCCGGGCGGCGGCGGTTGCGCGGGCGGCGATCCGCCGGCGACGTCGGGCTCGGGCGCCGCAGTCGTCGCAGTGGGCCGCGCGGCCTGCTGAATCGCCTGTCGCAGCGCGTCGACTTCCTGGCTGAGCGAGCCGAGTCGGACGTTGCTGTCGTCTAGCTTCTCGCGGATGGCGCGCACGTCGTTCGACAGGTTGTCGATCACGAGCTTCTGGTCGGCCG
>JBPYEE010000136.1:0-4430 GCA_051985095.1 Vicinamibacterales bacterium
CGATGTTGGCCACCTGCGAGATCAGCTCCGAGAAATACCCGCGTCGGACCCAGGAGAGATTGACAGTGAACCCCGCCACGCTCTGCAGATGCTCGAGCAGCGGATCGGCGTACTCGAGGCGCGCGACGACCTGATACGGCTCGTGTGCGAGCCGCGTATTGAACACCACGTACCGCCGATGGACCGCGGCGTACGACTCGATCTGGCGCCGCAACGCCTCGCTCTCCACCGGGTCCAGATCCAGGGTGACGGGATAGCGATCGACCCCCGGCCGATGACGGAGCCAGGCCGGCAGCCGGTTCGCGCGGTTGAAGAAGGTCACGCCGCGCGCGGAAGACGCCTGCCAGCTGAAGAACGACTCGGGATAGGGATAACGGGCGAACGCGGCCTCGACCAGATCGCGGACGTCGTAGGGTGAGTCGCGGGAAAAATCGCCCCAGTCCCGATCGGCGAGGACGGACGCCTGCATGCCGCGCATGTCGCGCGTGACCGCCGTCAGCAGGAGCCGCGCGCCGTCGGTCTGCTGCCGCTCGACGAGCAGCTCCGAGCTGCGGCGCCACTGCAGCGTCGCTCGATACGCGAATGCGCCCAGCACGGCCAGGCCGACAAAGACGGCGGCGGTCAGCAGGACCGTCAGCCACGACAGCCGCGATGACGACGCCGTGATCTTCACTGCAGCAGCTCACGCTCGCGGTAGTAGCGCGCCGAGCCGATGTGCAGGGGAATCGGCGTCGCCGGCGCGCGACGCAGGTCGAATTTCGGAAACGATCCGACCAGCGCGTTCGAAAACGGCAGCGCGTCGAGCAGCTGTTTCGTCAACGTGTAGGCGAGCTGCTCATCCAGGTCGGCCCGGCACAGCAGCAGGTTGTCGACTGCGATCGTATGCACCGAGTTGGAGTGCTCCGAAAACGCGCCCTCGGGAATCAAGGCGGGGCGCATGAAGGGATACGCCTTGCGCAGCCGATCGACCGGCGGTCCGACCACGTCGAGCAGCCGGGCCCCGTCACGCGTCGCCCGCGCGACATTCTCGGAGGGATACCGGCTGCTGATGAAGGCGGCGTCCAGCTCGCCGTCAGCCAGACGCGCGCTCGCTTCGCCGAAGGGGAGGTACTCGCCCCTGAGATCGCTCGCGGTCAGCCCGAAGGCGTTCAGCAGCAGGTTTGCGGCGACCACTGTCTCGCTGCCGGGTGCGCCCAGCGCGACGTGCAGGCCGCGGAAATCGGCGACCGATTTCAGCGTCGATCGCGGGCTGACGAGCACATTGACCGCTGTCACCTGCCAGACCGCCATGCCGCGCAGATGATCGAACACCTCGGTGGATTCGTCGAGCTGCCCCCGCCAGGCCATGTACGCGACGTCCGCCATCGCGTTGCCGACGTCGGCGAGGCCACTTTGCAGCGCTTCGAGTTGCGTGACCGACCCGCCCGTGGCCACGATCTCAAACGAGAGATCCGGCAGCAGCGTCCGATAGGCGTTTGCGAGGAGCGGCGAGCCGACGGCCAGGCGAACACGCGGCGCGTGCGGCGCGTCAGCGATTTTTCCTTTGCAGCCGGCGGCAGCGATCACCGCAAAGGCGAGACATTTCGCTACGCTCGATCGACAGCGCACGAGCAACTCCCCGCCTGTCTCGCAACCCAGCGACGAATTCTGCGTGATCGGCTCCGCAGGCGCAACGGCATTCTCGGGCGCCCTCCACGGTTGCGACAATTTGCGACAACTGTCGGTGGAGGCGCTCGATATAGTCCGCGTCATCCGCGATGGAGTGCGACATGAAGATGCAGGTTCTGATCGGCACGCTGGCCGTCACGACAATCGCGATGGGGGCGATCGGCGGCGCCCGCGTGCGCGAGGCCGGCGCCTACCAGCGGGTCGATCACTGGGGCCAGCTGCCGGCCGGCACCACGTGGGGCGTGATGACCGCCGTCGGTGTCGACGCGTCAGACAACGTGTATGCGTTTCAGCGCGACGAGCCGTCGTCCAAGGTGATGGTGTTCGATGCGCAGGGCAAGTATTTGCGCACGTGGGGCGAAAACACATTTACGTATCCGCACGGATTGCGCGTGCTGCGCGATGGATCAGTCTGGCTCACGGATCGGCAGTCGCAGCAGATCTTTCGCTTCGATCCGACGGGCACGCTGCTGCTGACGATCGGCCGGAAGGGGGTCGCCGGCGACAACGACTCAAAGGATGCATTCAATGGCGTGAGCGACGTGGTCATGGCCCCCGACGGGGATCTGTTCGCGTCGGATGGCGAGGGCGGCAACAACCGCGTCGTCAAGCTGACGAAAGACGGTGCGTTCATCAAATCGTGGGGCACCAAAGGCGCAGGGCAGGGCCAGCTGAGCACGCCCCACTGCATCGCGATGGACGCCAAGGGACGCGTCTGGGTCTGTGATCGCGGCAACAAGCGGATGCAGATCTTCGATCAGGAGGGCCAGTACGTCGGCCAGGTGGCCGACGTCGGCACGCCGGTGTCGATCGCATTCGGACGGGACGACACCGCGTACGTCGCGTCGGGGGCGCCGGAGAACATGGTCACGATCCTCGGACCAGACGGCCGCGTGCGAGAGCGGATTGACGGCTTCGACACGCCGCACGGCATCGCCGTCGATTCCACCGCGGCGATCTACGTCGCAGAGAGCTTCGGCAAGGCCATTCTGAAATATGCGCGCCGTTGACAACGCGGTCTTCGCCGACGTTGCCGCCGGCCCGCTGGCGCAGCCACGCGCATGGGTGCAGCCCTACCGGGCGCTCGCGCTGCCGCTGGCGTGCATCGTCGCGCTGGCGTCATCGACGGCGATTCCTTCGCTCCATCGAACTCCGCAGGTTGTGTGGTCGTTCGAGGCGGTTGCCGGAGCCCTGCTCGCGTGGTGGGCCCTTTTGCTGGCGCGCGTCGGCGCCCGCGGCCGCACGCTGACCTTCGACGTCGTGCTCCGAACACAGCACTATGTCCAGGCGTGCGCGCAGGGCTCTGTCATGTTGTATTGGGGCTGGTATTGGCGGGTGGTGTTCGATTCGCTGCCGTTTCTGGCCGCGCAACTCCTCTTCGCGTACGCCTTCGACATGCTGCTGACGTGGTCCCGGCGCGATACCTATACGTTCGGATTCGCCCCCTTCCCCGTCGTCTTCAGCATCAATCTCTTTCTCTGGTTCAAACCCGACTGGTTCTACCTGCAGTTCATCATGGTCGCCGTCGGCTTTGTGGCGAAGGAATTCATCCGCTGGACCAAGGAGGGCCGCCGCGTCCACATCTTCAACCCGTCATCGTTGCCACTCGCCGTGTTCTCGCTGGCGCTCCTCGTCACCGGCACGACGCGACTGACGTGGGGTCCGGAGATCGCCAGCACGCTGTTCTATCCGCCCCACATCTACCTTTTTATCTTCGTCATCGGACTGGCCGGCCAGTATCTCTTCGGCGTCACGACGATGACGATGTCAGCCGCGGTCACGATGTACGTCATCGGACGCGTTTATTTCGCGGCGACCGGAGTGTATTTTTTCCTCGACGACTACATTCCGATCGCGGTGTTTCTCGGTATGCATCTGCTGTTCACAGATCCCTCGACCTCACCGCGGACTGAACTTGGCCGGATCATCTTCGGGATGCTGTATGCCGCGGGGGTGCTGGCGATTTACGCCGTACTCGACGCGCGCGGCATGCCAACCTTCTACGACAAGCTGCTCGCCGTTCCTCTCCTGAATGTCACGATTCAGGTCATCGATCGGCTGGCGCGGTCCCGGACGCTGGCCCGATTCGATCCTGCCGCACTCGGCCGATCGCTGGCGCCGCGCCAGCGTCATCTGGCCTACATCGGTGTCTGGGTGGTTGTGTTCGGTGTCATGAGTGGTGCTCACGCCGTTGGCGATTCGGTTCCCGGCCATTGGCTGCCGTTTTGGCAGCAGGCCTGCCTCGAGGGGCGACACAACGCCTGCCCGACGCTGGCGATGTTCGAGGATCAGTACTGCGCCGCCGGGTCCGGATGGGCGTGCAATGACATGGGCGCCGCGTTCGGGCGACGGCGGATCGATTTCGCGCGGCGCATGTTTACGCGCTCTTGTTCGAATGGATTCGAGCCGGGGTGCGAGAACGAGCGGCGGCTGGCGGCTGGGCAGCCGCCGCGGCGCGCCGACCCAGAGCTGTCGGACTATCGCATCGTGTTGCGCGAAGGCAAAGGCGCGCTGCAGCCGCTCTCGGACCGCGATCTCTACGCTCGCGCGTGCTCGCAAGGCTGGTCGGTCGCCTGTGGTCAGGGGCTTCATCCATCGCGGTGAATCGCCCGCGTCGCCGATCGAATCTTGCGACAACATGCGACATTCTTTCAAAAAATCTCCACTAACCTCCGAGTCAGCCTGACAAGACCGTCGACTCGCGATGATCGACAGCGACGATTCGGGAGGCGGCAGTCATTTCAGAGAGGTTGAAAACAGCT
>JBPYEE010000137.1:0-3618 GCA_051985095.1 Vicinamibacterales bacterium
CTATTTCGAGGCCCACAAGCCGGACTTCAAGATCCCTGAGAAACGAAAGATCCGGTATGTGCTCATCGACGTCGACGCGCTCAAGGCGAAAGTCAACGTGCCGGCCAATGAAGTGGAGCGCGCCTACAACAACAACAGCGAGCAGTATTCGACCCCCGAGCAGGTCCGGGCGAGCCACATCCTGCTGAAGACCGAGGGGAAGGACGACGCGGCCGTCAAGGCGAAAGCCGAAGACATCCTCAAACAGGCCAGGAGCGGCGCCGATTTCGCGGAGCTGGCGAAGAAATATTCGGAGGACGAGGCCAGCGCGAAAAACGGCGGCGACCTCGACTACTTCGGCCGCGGCCGGATGGTGCCCGAGTTCGATCAGGCGGTCTTCGCGATGCAGCCGGGACAGATCAGCGATCTCGTCAAAACGCAGTACGGCTACCACATCATCAAGCTCGTCGACAAGAAGAACGCGACCACGCGGTCGCTCGCCGAGGTGCGGCAGCAGCTCGTCGATCAGCTGGCGTACGAAAAAGCGCAGACGCAGGCGTCTGACCTCGCAGAATCGCTCGCGAAGGAAATCAGCAAGCCCGCCGATCTCGATCGGGTCGCCAAGGCGCAGGGCCTGACGGTCCAGGAATCGGGTCTGTTCGCGCGCGACGAACCGATCCTGGGACTGGGTCCCTCGCCGGAGGTGGCGAACAAGGCCTTCGACATGAAGCCGGGCGAGGTCTCCGGCCCGCTGCGCGCCTCGCGTGGGTTCGTCTTCGCGACGCTGGTTGGCACGCAGGACGCCTACGTGCCGAAGCTCGAGGAAGTCAAGGAGCGCGTGCGCGACGAGGTCATCAAGAACAAGGCGCGGGACTTCAGCAAGACCAGGGCCGCCGAAATCGCAGCGAAGCTGAAGGCGGCACCCGACTTCGAAAAAGCGGCCAAAGCGGCCGGCGTCGAGGTGAAAACCACCGACCTCATCGCCCGCGACGCGCCGTTGCCGGATCTTGGCGTCGCCCCGGCCGTCGAGGATCAGGCCTTCTCGCTGCCAGTCGGCGCCGTCAGCGATCCGATCGCGACCGACACCGGCACCGCGGTGATCAAGGTGCTCGAGAAGAAGGAAGTCTCGCCCGACGAACTGAAGAACTCCAAAGACAGCTTCCGTGAGCAGGTGTTGAGCGATCGGCGCAATCGGTTCTTCAGCGCCTACATGCTCAAGGCGAAGCAGAAGATGAAAATCGACGTCAATCGCGAATCGCTGCAGCGGGCGATCGGCTAACCGACCCGCTCACCGGACGAAGGTAAAGGGCATCAACGCCAGCGGCTCGCCCCGCCGGAACAGCGCGAACGGGCCGCGGAGCGTCCGGAGGACCTCGAGCTCGCCCTTCGACACGTTCGCGTTCAACCAGGCGCCGACCGCCGCCGAGTCATTCGAGCCGCTGAACTGATCACTCAGCAGCTCGTAGAAGCTCTTGCGCGGCGGATACACCACGATTTCCACATCACTCTCGGCCGGAATTTTTGCGCGCTGCTTCGCGATGGCGATCGCGCGATCGAGGCCGCCGAGCTCGTCGACCAGATGATTCTGCTTCGCCTGCTGACCGGTCCAGACGCGGCCCTGGGCCACCATGTCGATCTGCTCGGGCGTGCTGTGCCGCGAGTCGGCAGCTTTTTCGACAAACGCGTCATAGAACGCCTGCAGCTCCTCGTTGAGTTTCTTGAGCTCGGCCTGGGAGTACGGTTTGGCCGGTGAATCGATCTCGGCGTTCTTGCCGATGCTCGTCGCCTCGATGCGTGCACCGAGCTTCTCGTAGATGCCGCCGGTGACGACTTTGCCGCCAAAAATGCCGATTGAACCGGTGAGCGTGGAGGGCTGTGCCACAATCACCTGCGCCGGCATCGCAATGTAATAGCCGCCCGACGCCGCCAGATCCGACATCGACACGACGAGCGGCCGATCGGCGCGCTCCGTCTTCGCGATCTGGAGCTCGCGCCAGATCGCGTCGGAGGCCGACGCCGAACCGCCGGGGCTGTCGATGCGGAGAACAATCGCGCGCGTCGCGCTGTCCCTCCGCGCCCGACGGATGTACTCGACGAGCGTATCGGAGCCGACAGCGGCACCGTTGATCGGATCAAACCCGCTGCGGCCGCTGGTGATCGCGCCGACCACGTAGATGACGGCCACGCGCGGGCCCTTGTTGAGGCCGACCGAGGAGAGGCTGAGGCGCGCGTAGTCGTCGCTGTCGATCCGCTCCCGCGGCTGTCCGGCGCGCAACTTGTCGTCCACCTGGTCCTCATACGCCACATCGTCGATGAGGCCGTTGCGCAGCGCGTCCTCGGGCAGGAACGGCCCCTCGTCGATCAGCTGCCGGAGATCCGCCTCGTTTTTCTTTCGGCCGTCGGCGATGCCGCGGACAATCTGATCGTAGAGGTCGCGGTTGAGCGACTCGTCCATCCGCTTGTGCGCGGCGGTGAACCCTTTCTCGGTAAAGGTGTTCACCGCCGTTTTGTAGTCGCCAATGTGATGGAGATCGGGGTACGCGCCAATCTTGTCGAGCGTGCCCCGGAGGAACAGCTCGTAGGTGGCGACGCCAACGAGGTCCAGCGGCGTGGAGGGCTGCAGGTACACCCGGTCGGCCGCCGTCGCCAGATAGTAGTCGCGGTCACCGCCGTACTCGAGGTACGCGTAAATCGGCTTGCCGGACTTCTTGAAGTCGAGGACCGCGTCCCGGATTTCCTGCACCTTGCCCCAGAACGGCGACTCGAACTCGGTCGGCTTCAGCAACACCGCCCGGATTCGGGGGTCGACTTTCGCCTTTCTCAGGTTGTCGACTATCGATCGCACCGTCGGCGTGCGGACGCCCCGCAGGTAGCCGACGACGTCGGCCGGGGCCACCTCGGCGAGGTTCCCGCCGACGCGCTGCACGAGCGTGCCATTCGACGGCACCGCCGGCTCGCGCCCAAAGACCAGGTACAAGGTGGCGAACCCCAGGATCGACACGAAGACGGCGATGCCGAGGAGCGTAAAGAGGATTGCGAAACCGCGTCTTGCCATGGAGCGAGTATACGGCGCGCAAGCGCCCGTAATCACGTCGGGGCCGCGACGATCGCGATAAAATCCGCTCATGGTGGTCAAGCGATTCGCTGAGGTCGCGCCGACGGTCTATGACGGCGGGCGGAGCGGGGTGACGATGCGGGAGATGATCACCGCGGCCGACGGCGCGCCGACGTTTGCGATGCGCGTCTTCGACGTCGCCGCGGGAGCAGCGACCCCGTACCATCACCATCCCTGGGAACACGAAGTGTTCATCGTCCAGGGCCGGGGCGTCGTCAAATCAGAGTCGGGCGATCGCTCGTTCTCCGCGGGCGACACCGTATTCATCGCTGGTGACGAGCCGCACAGTTTCGTAGCCGACACAGACGTCCAGTTCGTCTGCGTCATCCCCACAGCCAACACGCCCGCGGCGTGCTGACCGGCGGTCCGGCCGGATCCCCAGCCTGCCGCCATTCGCGGTTCGCCCGGCCTGCAACCTGCTGGTCAGTTTGCGCGTCCTATAAGGGACGCCCTGTCATGGTGTTGTCATGGACGGGCGACACAATCGACCCATGGTCATTCGCACGTCGACCGCAGACGGCATC
>JBPYEE010000138.1:0-5123 GCA_051985095.1 Vicinamibacterales bacterium
ACGACCGTATAGACAGTGATGGCGGGAATGAGAAAGAAGACCGTCCGCCACCAGTGATACGGGGGGATCCGCACTGTCAGGCGAGCCGTCGGGGCCGCCTAGGTCTGCTGCGGCTGCGCCTGCACCGCCGCGACGG
This sequence comes from Vicinamibacterales bacterium, assembly GCA_051985095.1. Taxonomy (GTDB): domain Bacteria; phylum Acidobacteriota; class Vicinamibacteria; order Vicinamibacterales; family CAVVIG01; genus Gp6-AA45. Next base: position 137 of record JBPYEE010000138.1, read on the forward strand.
CGCGCGCGCCGTTGGCCATCGCGGCCGGTGCGGAGACCCCGGCGTCCAGGCAGCGGCCGAAAATCATCTTGCCGGCCGTTGTCTGCAACACGCTCGTGACGACGATGTCGATGGTCTTGCTGATCATCTTCCGGGCATTATCGACCACGACCATGGTGCCATCGTCGAGGTAGGCGACCCCCTGGTTGTATTCCTTGCCTTCCTTGAGGATGAACACCTTCATGATCTCGCCGGGCAGCACGATCGGCTTGAGGGCGTTGGCCAGCTCGTTGACGTTCAGCACTTCGACGCCCCGCAACTGCGCGACCTTGTTCAAATTGAAATCGTTCGTCACGATTTTGCCCTGCAGCGTCCGCGCCAGCTCGATCAGCTTCAGATCGACCTCGCGAATATCCGGAAAATCCGCGTCGGAAATGCTGACCGCGACACCCGACATCTTTTGAATCTTCTGCAGGATGTCCAGGCCGCGCCGGCCCCGGTTGCGCTTCAGGGAATCGCCGGAGTCGGCGACGAGCTGCAGCTCTTTGAGCACGAACTGCGGGATGACGAGAGTCCCGTCGAGGAACCCGGTTTCGCACACGTCGGCGATGCGTCCGTCGATAATCACGCTGGTATCGAGGATCTTATAGTGGCGCTGCGGATCGGCGGCACGAAATAACGTCAGCATCCGTGACGGCTCGAGCCACTCCCCGTGTTTGGCCCCGAGGAACAGGCCGAGATAGGGCAGCGCGATCAGCGTGAAGCTGTGGAGGAATTCGACGCGGCGATCGCCGTTGTCCGCCCAGAACAGCCCGGTCACGATCGTGTGCGCGATCGCCAGGCCGATGGCGCATCCGATCATCGCGCCGATGAGGCGCGTCACGGCGGTGTGACGCAGCCGGCTCTCGAAGATGACCACGAGAGCCGAGAGGGCGAGCGCGAACCCGACGTTCGCGACGGCCCCTACCGGGAGCGGCTGGAGGATCGCCGCGGTGGAGGCAACAACAATGACAAACAGCACTCGGCCGAGGGCAAACCACGCCATGGGACCCTTCCGCCTCTATGAGACCGCCCTGTGTAAGAAATGTAGAAAGGACCGGGCGGCGCGTCCTGGCAGGACGTTATATCACCATTTGTAACGAATTGTGACAAATTCTAGTCAAAGAGGGCGTCAAACGCCTCCCCGACCGTTCGGACGCCGACAAGGGCGCAACCCCCCGGTGCTGAGGGCGCCTGCCCGTGGGCGTTGGCCTCGGGCATGACACAGCGCCGAAAGCCCATCTGCGCCGCTTCCCGGACCCGCAGCGAGGCATGCGAGATGGCCCTGACCTCGCCGGCGAGGCCGACTTCGCCGAAGATCGCGGTCGTCGGCGGAATCACCCGGTTCCGCACGCTCGACGCGATGGCGGCCACGACCCCGAGGTCAGACGCCGGCTCGTCGACGGTCATCCCCCCGGCGACGTTGACGAACACGTCATCGCCGATCAGATTGAGCCCGGCGCGTTTTTCGAGCACCGCCAGGAGCAGCGGTAATCGCTGTTGATCGATGCCGCTCGCCATCCGGCGCGCGGTGCCATAGGTGCTCGAACTGACCAGGGCCTGCACCTCAACCAGGATTGGCCGCGATCCCTCGACCGAACAGAGGACGGCCGATCCGGGAGAGTGCGTCGGACGTTCGGCGAGAAACATCTTCGAGGGATTGGGCACCGCGCACAGCCCGGTCGACGTCATTTCGAAAACTCCGAGCTCGCTGATCGCGCCGAAGCGGTTCTTGACCGCCCGGACGACGCGATGCGAGTGGTGCCGCTCGCCCTCGAAGTAGAGCACCGTGTCGACGATGTGCTCGAGCGCCTTTGGCCCGGCGAGACTGCCGTCTTTCGTCACGTGGCCGACGAGAAAGGTCGGGATGTTCTGGCCCTTCGACGTGAACAACAGCTGCGTCGCCGCTTCCCGGACCTGGCCGATGCTGCCGGGCGCCGATTGGAATTTGACCGAAAAGACGGTCTGCACCGAATCGACGACGACAAGCGCCGGCCTGATGCGTGCGATCTCGTCGAGGATGCGTTCCCGGCACGTTTCCGCGAGCAGATAGAGCGGCGCCTCGCCGACGGCCACCCGCTCGCCGCGCGACTTGATTTGATGTTCCGATTCCTCGCCGGAGCAGTACAGCACCGGCCCGATCGCTCGAGCCAGGTGTGCGGCCGCCTGCAGCAGCAGGGTTGACTTGCCAATGCCCGGTTCGCCGCCGAGCAGGACCAGCGATCCGGGGACGATGCCGCCGCCGAGCACCCGATCGAACTCGTCGATCCCGGTGGTCAGCCGTGCATGGGGCGCGATGTCGACGTCGGCGTACCGCCGCGCCGATGCTCCGGCGCCGGCGAGGGCGTATCGCTGAGACGCCGACGGTGCGCCGCCCCCCTCGGGTGCGCGTTCCTCCACGAACGAATTCCACGCGCCGCAGTCGGGACACTTGCCGAGCCACTTGGGCGACTGCGATCCGCACTGCTCGCACACGAACACCGTCGACGGACGTTTCGCCATGCCGTGTGATTATCCCATCGCGTGAGGCTGAGCCGGCGCCGCCTCGTAGATCCGTTCGATGCGGCTGCCAATCCGGCACAGGATCTCGTACGGAATCGTGCCGATTTGGGCGGCCATTTCCCGGACGTCGATCCGATCGGCGCCCTGGGATCCGATGATGACCACTTCATCGCCGGTCTCGACGTCGAGCCCGGTGACGTCGGCGGCCAGCATGTCCATGTTGACGGCGCCGACAATCGGCGCGCGCCGACCGCGGATGAGCACCGCCCCGCGTCCTGCGAGCCGCAGATCCAGGCCGTCGGCGTAGCCCGCCGGCACGATCGCCACTCGGGTCGGCTGTTCCGGCCTGAAGCGCGCGCCGTAGCCCACGCCTTCGCCAGGCCGCACGCCTTTGACGGCGACGATGCGGCTGGTGAGCGTCATGATCGGCCGGAGATGGATCGTCGATCCGAGCGGCGGCGGCACGAGCCCGTACAGAAGCAAGCCGGGCCGCACGCGGTCGTACCAGACGCGCGAATCGCGCAGCAGCGCCGCGCTGTTGGCGGCGTGCACAAACCGCCCGTGGCCTTGCGGCGCCATCGCGTCGATGTCGCTCAGCGCCCGTTCGAACCGCACCCGCTGGGCGTGGAAGAGCGGCGACTCCAGATCGTCGGCGGTCGCGAAGTGAGTGTAGGTGGCGTCGAGCTCGAGATTCGGACTCGCGAGCAGCTCGGGCAGCGTGCGCTTCAGATTGTCGAACCGAAACCCGAGCCGGTTCATGCCGGTATCGATCTTCAGGTGGTACTTGACCACCTGTTTGTAGCGCGCGGCGGCGGCCTGCACCGCCCGGGCCGCGCCGGGCGTCGAGATGGTCGGGGTGAGGTGGCCATCGAACAGGCCGTCCAGGTTGCTGACGCTCAGCGCGCCGAACACCAGAATCGGCGCGCGCACGCCGGCGCTCCTGAGCGCCGCCCCTTCTTCGATGTCGGCGCAGGCGAGCAGGTCGGCGCCGGCGTCCTCGAGCGCGCGTGCGACCTGGGCTCCGCCGTGGCCGTACGCGTTCGCTTTGACGACGGCAATGACCCCCGGCGGCGTCCCGCGCCCCTCCGCCGCCAGGTGGTCGACCAGGCGCCGGTAGTTGAGCCTCAGCGCGTCGAGATCGATGCGTGCGACGGTGGGGCGGATCATGGCGCCGTCAGGCGCGCCCGACTGCCAGGTTTTCGAACCGCGTGAACTCGCGAATGAACGCAAGCTTGACGACGCCGGTCGGACCGTTGCGCTGCTTGCCGACGATCAGCTCGGCGACTCCCTGGCTCTCGGCCGCCGCGGCGGTCCGGTCCCCGTACTGATCCTCGCGATAGATGAACACCACGACGTCGGCATCCTGTTCGAGGGCGCCGGACTCACGCAGATCGGAGAGCTGCGGGCGATGATCCGATCGCGCCTCGGGCGCGCGACTGAGCTGCGAGAGGACGACGACTGGCACGTTCAGCTCTTTGGCGAGCGCCTTGAGCGAACGGGAGATCGAGGCGAGCTCGAGCGTGCGGTTTTCGAACCGGCCGCGCCCCTGCATCAGCTGAATGTAATCGACGATGACCAGGTGCAGGCCGTGCTCCGCGGCAAGGCGCCGGCATTTCGCCCGCATTTCGAGGACCCCGATCGAGGGCGTGTCATCGATGAAAATCTTCGTCTCGCTGAGCGTCCCGATCGCCTGCGAAAGGCGCCCCCAGTCGCGTTCGCCGAGGAATCCGCCGCGCAGGCGATGCGCGTCGATCCGGGCCTCGGCGGTCAGCATGCGGAGGAACAGCTGCTCCTTCGACATTTCGAGGCTGAAGAGGCCCACCGTCATGTCCGTCTTGGTCCCGACGTGCTGGGCGATGTTGAGGACGAGACTGGTCTTGCCCATCGAGGGCCGGGCCGCCACGATGACCAGGTCTGACGGCTGCAGGCCCGAGGTCATCTCGTCGAGATCGGTGAAGCCGGTCGGCACGCCCGTGATCAGCTCCTTGCGGCCGTGGAGCTGCTCGATGGTATCGAGGCTCGCCTGCGCGAGATCCCGCAGCGAGACGAAGCCGTCGCGGACGTTCTCGTCCGCGATGGCAAAAATCGCGTGCTCGGCCTGATCGAGGATGACGTCGGCGTCGTCTTCCGCCTCGTACGCCGCAGCGACGATTTTGTTCGCCGAGTAGATCAGGGCGCGCAGCGTCGCCTTCTCTTTGATGATGCGGGCGTAGTGCTCCACGTTGGTCGACCGGGGCACGCCGTCGACGAGGGCCGCGATGTAGGCAGGGCCGCCGACCTCGTCGAGATCGCCGGATCGGCCCAGCTCCTCTTTCAGCGTGACGAGATCGATGGCGTCGCCGCGCTCTGCCAGCGCAACCATCTTGTCGAAGATGCGGCGGTGGGCCTCGCGGTAGAAATCCGCCGCATCGATCACCTCGGCGGCGAGGTTGAACGCTTCGTTGTGGAGCAGAATCGCGCCGAGCAC
>JBPYEE010000139.1:0-5008 GCA_051985095.1 Vicinamibacterales bacterium
ATCGACGTCCCGCAATTCGACGGCAACTGGGATTCGATCGGTGGCTTCACGAACGATGCCGGGAACAACACGCTGCCCGACTACGCGTTCATTGAGCCGAAGTACACCACGTTCCTCGGCGAGGCCAACGATCAGCATCCGCCGCACAGTGTCCAGGCTGGCGAGCAACTGATCGCCGAGGTCTACAACGCGGTTCGCAACTCGCCGGCCTGGAATGACGCGTTGCTGATCATCGTGTACGACGAGCACGGCGGCATCTTCGATCATCTGCTGCCGCCGGCAGCGACTCCTCCCGACGGCAATACATCCCAATTTGCCTTTGACCGCTACGGCCTCCGCGTCCCGGCGATCCTCATTTCGCCCTACATCGCGCCCGGGACCATCGTGACCACGGTGTTTGACCACTCGTCGATCCCGGCCATGCTCAAGAAGACGTTCGGGCTGCCGTCCTACCTCACCAACCGCGATGCGGCGGCGAACACATTCGAACACGTCTTCAACTTAGCTGCGCCACGCGTCGACGCACCAGCGAATCTGGGTCAGGCGCCGGCCATCGCGCGCGATCAATGGGGTGACGAAAAGGCCACCGCGGATGACATGCAGGTGAAGGTGGCCCAGGGCGCGACATCCTCGGTGCCCGTGTCCGACCTCCAGATGAGTCTCGTGCAGCTGGCACAGTCGACGCCCACGATGCCGAACGACCGCGTAACGGCGCTCGATAGCGCGCGCCCGATCACGACCGAGCATGACGCAGCGGTCTACCTGCGCCAGGCGGCGGAGCGGATCCGTCAGGTCCGTCAGGCACGCTCACCTCGGCGGTAGCCCATGCGTCCGCACCCCGCCGCCGACCGCCAGACCACGCCGCGCGGCGGGCGAAACGCCGAGGGCGATAGAATCGCCATACGGGAGCTGACCATGCGTCGACGTTTGGTTACATTGATCGTCCTTGGTGTCTGCACGGGTCTGGCGACGGCGCCGGCCGCGCAATCGGGATCGACCGGGTGGGACGGGAAGTTCCGCGAGCTGCCTGACCCCTCGAACATGCGGGCGTCCATGCAGCGGCTGAGCGCTCGGCCCCACCATGTGGGATCCCCGTACGACAAGGACAACGCCGAGTGGATTCTGGAGCGGTTCAAGGAGTGGGGCTGGGACGCGCAGATCGAGACGTTCAGCGTCCTTTTCCCAACGCCGAAGGAGCGCGTCCTCGAGCTGGTCGCCCCCACACGCTTCACGGCGAAGCTGGACGAGCCCGTTGTAGCCGTCGATCCGACGTCGAATCAGAAGAGCGAGCAGCTGCCGACCTTCAACGCGTACTCGATCGACGGCGATGTCAGCGGACCCCTCGTGTATGTCAACTACGGCCGCCCCGAGGACTACGAGGTGCTGGAGCGCTACGGCATCTCGGTGAAGGGGGCCATCGTCCTCGCGCGCTACGGTGAATCGTGGCGCGGCATCAAGCCGAAGGTGGCGGCGGAGCACGGCGCCGTCGGCTGCCTGATTTACTCGGATCCAAAGGACGACGGCTTCGGCGCGGGTGAGGTGTTCCCGATTGGGCCCATGCGGCCGCGCGACGGCGCACAGCGCGGCAGCGTCATGGACATGCCGCTTTATCCCGGCGATCCCCTCACGCCCGGCGTCGGCGCGACGCCAGACGCGAAGCGGCTCGCCATCCAGGACGCGCCGACGCTGACGAAGATTCCCGTCCTGCCGATTTCGTACGCGGATGCCGAACCGTTCCTGGCGTCATTGACCGGCGCCATCGTGCCGCCGGAGTGGCGCGGGGGGCTGCCGATCACCTATCGCTTCGGCCCCGGCGCCGGCCGGGCACACCTGAAGCTCGCCTTCAACTGGGATCAGAAGCCGCTGTATGACGTCATCGCGCGCCTGCGCGGGTCGTCGTTTCCCGATCAGTGGGTCCTTCGCGGGAATCACCACGATGCCTGGGTCAACGGCGCGTCGGATCCCCTGAGCGGCCTCTCAGCGATGCTCGAAGAGGCGCGCGGCCTCGGCGCCCTGCATGCCCAGGGCTGGTCGCCGAAGCGGACCATTGTTTATTGCGCATGGGACGGCGAAGAGCCCGCGCTGCTCGGGTCAACAGAATGGGCCGAGACCCACGCCGCTGAACTGCAACAGCACGCCGTCGCGTATGTGAACTCGGACGGCAACGGACGCGGGTTCCTGCAGGTGGAGGGGTCGCACGCGCTCGAGCATTTCATCAATGACGTCGCGCGGGACATTACCGATCCTGAAACGCATCTGACCGTCTGGAAACGGCAACAGGCGCACGCGATTGATCGGGCGAAGCCCGAGGACAAGGAGAAAGTGCGTGCCCGCGCCGACTGGCGCATTGCCGCGCTCGGGTCGGGCTCCGACTACACACCCTTTCTGCAGCACCTGGGCGTCCCGTCGCTGAACATTGGTTACGGAGGAGAGGACGTCGACGGCATCTACCACTCGGTCTACGATGATTTCTACTTTTTCACGCACTTCCTGGACACGGATTTTGCGTACGGCCGGGCGCTGGCGCAGACCGGCGGCACGGCAGTCATCCGGCTTGCGGATGCCGACATCCTGCCGTTTCAGTACGCCAACCTCGCCGACACCGTCCGCACCTACGATGAGGAGCTGCAGCTGCTGCTGAAGAAGAAGCGGGAAGAGGTGACCGAACGCAATCGCGAGGTTGCCGACGGCGTCTACGCGGCGATCGATGATCCCCGCCGTCCGCGCGTCACGCCGAAGATGGCGCCGGTGCCGCCTCCCATCGATTTCACGCCGCTGTCGCGCGCGATCGAAGTGCTGACACGCCGCGCCGCCGCGCTGGACGAGGCGCGCGCCGCCGCGGCGAAGAAATCACCCCCCGCCGCTGCGTTGACCGCCATCGACGCGAAAATCGCGCAGTCCGAGCAGCAGCTGCTCGACGCGGCCGGCCTCGTTCATCGCGAATGGTTCAAACATCTGCTCTATGCGCCGGGCTTCTACACCGGTTACGGCGTGAAGACCATGCCGGGTGTCCGTGAGGCGATCGAACAGGGTCAATACGACAGCGTGCCGACCGAGGTCGCACGTGTCGGCAAGGCGCTCGAGCGCGAAGCGGCGTGGTTGGATTCCATCACGCGGATGCTCACCGCAGCGGGTAGCAAGTAACGGTCCGGCCAATCAGACGACTACGGCATCCGCTTCGATTTCTACCAGCATGTGGGGATCGATGAGCGCCTTGACTTCAACCATCGCCGTCGCGGGGAGAATCGCACCGAACACCTCGCCGTGCGCCCGTCCGATCGCCTGCCAGTGGTCGACGATGTTCACGACATAGATGCGTGTTCGCACCACGTTGGTGAGGTGCGCACCCGCCTGCGCCAGGGCGACTTCGATGTTCTTCAGCACCTGGGCCGTCTGCGCGTACGGATCACCGACGCCGACAATCTTGCCGTCCGGTCCGGTCGCGGTCGTGCCGGACACCCAGACCTGATTGCCGATCCGAACCGCTCGGGAATAGCCGACGATCGGCTCCCATCGCGTCCCGCTTGAAATGTTCTGTCGGTTCATGCCACTCCTGTCAGCTTCCTGCGTCTCGAGACTGTCGCCTGCGGACTCACTGCGATGAGCTCGCATTATGGCACCCCGCCGACAGCGAGGTGGCCATCCGCTCCTGCCCTCGCGATTGCTTGATACCCGCGACGAAATGCTGTCAGCGTGCTCGCGCCGTCGGAGCGGTGACTGGCGCATTGAGGCGCGACACGCCTGTCAGAGAGGCGCTCGAATCAGACGCTTGACAACAGATTAGTGCGTCGCCCTGAACGGAGACAACACCGGGTCTTCAGCCGCGTGCGTGCCCCTCGGAGCGCGGCCCGAACGCGACCGGCGCTGTGGTTCGACCCTTGCACGCGTCACGACGTCATGACCAAGACGTGTGCCCGGCTCATTCCGATCGTCTCTCTTGCGATCGTGACTACGCTTCTGACGACTGACGCGCACGCGCAGGGCAACCCCGTTGACTCGGCGGTGTCCCACATGGGGGTGGGCGCGGGCATCACCTTCGTCAATCCGAGTTCCAGCGATGGCCAATCATCGCAGGGTGCAACATTTGTCTATCGCTGGCATACGTTCCACTCGGGTTGGGGCCCGACGTTCGGATTCGATTGGCACAGCAACGATTTCAATCAGCCCGGTTTCCCCGGGACGCCTCTGGGCACGTTGCGCATGCGGGCGCTCCTGGCTGGCTTGGGCCGCACGGAACGTTACGGCAGGTTTTCCGCCTCGGCCAGCCTGAGCGCCGGCTATTCGTTCAACGATCTGTCGGTTTCGCCCGCTGCGGCCCCCGCGTTCGCGAACGCTGGCATGACCCTGCTGGGCGCGACGGTCGACAACAGCGCGGTGGTGAAGCCGGACGTGTCGGTCTGGTATGACGTCGCCAGGCACATTGGGGTCGGCGTCAGCGTATCTTACCTGTTCGCTCGGCCTGACCAGACCCTCACGACGCCAACCGGTTCCCTGGTCCAGACTCTGAAAGCTGACGCGCTCGAGCTGTCGGTAGGCATGACGTTCGGCGTGTGGAGGGAGCGATCACAGTGATACGTCTCGACAGCGTCAGCTCGCAGCCACCCTCCAACTGACGTCGCGGCCAATGTGGCCGCGGTGCCGACAATCGATCCTGCGACGAAATTCGATTCTGTCCGCGCGGCGGAGTATCAGGTCCGGAGCCGGATCGCCCTGGCCGGATACGACGCGTGCCATGAACTTGTGGCCTGCTTCCTCGCGGCGACGTTCGGCGCCGGCGTGACGGCGGGAATTCTGATTGTCGGAGCCGGCGGTGGCGGGCAGGAGATTCTGACGGGCGGGTCGTGCGAACCGCATGGCGATTCGTCGGCGTCGATCCGTCGGCTGTCATGTCGGCGCTGACGCGCGAGCGGCCTGCGCGCATCGGGGTTTCTCGACCGCGCCGAGCCGCACGTCGGTACAGTCGACCATCTGCTGCCGACGCGCCCGCGCGATGCCGCGACAACGATCG